>CAMPJN010000587.1 GCA_946886875.1 uncultured Pseudomonas sp. | reverse complement strand
TCACCCCAGCCCTGAGCATGCTCGAAGCGGCGCGCGACAGCGGCCGGCCGATCCATTTCATCCACTGCGCCCGACACGCCGGCGTGCACGCCTTTCGCGACTGGCTGCAGACGCAAGCCGAGGAATCACCGCAGGTGCGTCATTACGTGTGCTACAGCGAACCGCGCGCTGGCGACCAGGGCGATGCCGAAGGCTTTCTCAGCCTGGAGCAGCTGGCTGAATGGCTGCCGCAGGATCGCGACCTGGACGCCTACTTCCTGGGCCCCAAGCCCTTTATGAGCCAGGTCAAAAGCCACCTGCGCCAGCTCGGTGTGCCGGAAAGCCAGAGCCATTATGAGTTCTTTGGCCCGGCCAGCGCCCTGGACAGCTGAATTGGCTATCTCATTGTGCGGAATACTCAACTCGATATAGCTTTAGCGGGTGTTTCCCGCTATTCGAATGAGCAAACCGCACAATGCGCCGAAAAATCCCCAGCACCGCCGCCCTGGTTGCCTTCGAATCAGCTGCGCGCCACCAGAGTTTCACCAAGGCCGCCGAGGAGCTGGCGCTGACCCAGAGTGCGATCTGCCGTCAGGTCGCCAGCCTTGAGGAGTTTCTCAACGTCGAGCTGTTTCGCCGTTCGCGGCGCGGGGTCAAGCTCACCGATGCCGGACTGTCCTATGCGCGACGGGTCGCCACTCAGCTGGACGCTGTGGAGCGCGACACCCTGGCGGTGATGGGCCAGCAAGGCGCGATGACCATCGAGCTCGCGGTGGTGCCGACCTTCGGCACCCAATGGCTGCTGCCGCGGTTAAAGGACTTCCAGAGCCTGCACCCGCAGATCACCGTCAACCTGACCAACCGCACCCGGCCCTTCCTGTTCGCCGATACCGCCTTCGACGCCGCGGTGTATTTTGGCGATGGCGATTGGTCGGGCACCAGCTCCCATCTGTTGATGCATGAGAACCCCATGCCGGTTTGCAGCCCCGCGCTGCTCGCCGGGCAAACGCAGCTGAGCGCCGCACAGCTCGCCGAACTGCCGCTGTTGCAACAAACCACCCGGCCCTACGCCTGGCGCCAATGGTTCGGCGCCCAGGGCATGGCGGTCGCGCGCGATATGAGCGGGCCGCGCTATGAACTGTTTTCCATGCTCGCCCAGGCCGCCATGCACGAGATGGGCGTGGCGCTGATCCCGCCGTTCCTGATCCAGCGCGAACTCGACGAACGACGTTTGGTAATAGCAGCGCCTTACAGTTATCAGAGCGACAAGGCCTACTTTCTGATCATTCCCGAGCGCAAAGCGGAATCCGCCGCGCTGCTCGCCTTGCGCGACTGGCTGGTACGGGAAGCCCGCAGTTACGCCACGACCGACCTCAGCCAGCAGTTGCTGGAGACAGGGCCACGCAGCGACCCGAAAGACAAGCTGACCCTGTAGTCAGCATCTGCCACTGCTACACTTGCGCGCGGCGCGGGATGCGTTATGCCGGCCGCGCTGGTCCCGGTGTCGCGCCTGGAACAGCGGGCGCCGGCCTGATGAACCATTATTCATGGCAAGGATCAGATTTGCCGGGATTAACCCGAGCTATTTACCTTCGCAGCCTTACCCAGCAAGCCTTGCCTCGGAAATATGGGCTATAAGAAGTCAGCGAATGACCTGTAGTCAGCCGCAAGTTTTACTCCATAACGCCTTGATGGTCTCAGGCTTCGCCTGCAAAATGCCGCGCCCCGCGGGAACCTGAGCCGGTTCTAGCGGGTTTGTGCTGATCCTCCCTTCGCCGGCGCGCCAACGTAGTGCACCGGTTCATTAAAAAAGATCACGCAGGAGAATAGACGTGCACATCGGTGTTCCTCTCGAAACCCATGCAGGCGAGACGCGCGTTGCCGCGACTCCCGAGACCATCAAGAAGCTGATCGGCCAAGGCCATCAGGTCACAGTTCAAAGCGGTGCCGGCGTCAGCGCCAGCATCCCGGACAGCGCCTATGAAGCAGCAGGCGCAAGCATCGGCAGCGATGCCGCAGCCCTCGGCGCCGACCTGGTGTTGAAGGTAGTGGCGCCGAACGATGCCGAGTTGAGCCAGATGAAAACCGGCGCGGTGCTGGTCGGCATGCTCAACCCGTTCAGCAACGAGACCATCACGCGGATGAACGCCCGCGGTATCACCGCCTTCGCCCTCGAAGCGGCGCCGCGCACCTCGCGCGCGCAAAGCCTCGATGTGCTGTCGTCGCAGGCCAACATCGCCGGTTACAAGGCGGTGCTGCTCGCGGCGCACCATTACCCGCGCTTTATGCCGATGCTGATGACCGCCGCCGGTACCGTGAAGGCTGCGCGCATTCTGATTCTCGGCGCCGGTGTTGCCGGGCTGCAGGCCATCGCTACGGCCAAGCGCCTGGGTGCGGTGATCGAAGCTTCGGACGTGCGTCCGGCGGTGAAGGAGCAGATCGAATCGCTCGGCGCCAAGTTCGTCGATGTGCCGTTCGAAACCGACGAGGAGCGCGAATGCGCCGAAGGCGTCGGCGGTTA
>CAMPJN010000586.1 GCA_946886875.1 uncultured Pseudomonas sp. | reverse complement strand
AAACCAAGGGAATTGGCCCCTGTGCAGTGCGATTGGCGGTCTGGCCGGTGGTGGCTTGGGCGCTCTCGAAAGTTCAACTTGGGCAGCGGGTGGCGCAGTAGCCGGTGCGGTTATTGGTACCCTTGTTTGCTATGCCCAGGACGGTGACGAAGACGGGGATGCTGTATTCGATCGACGTGATCGTTGTCCCGGAACACCTGCCAATACGCCCGTGCATCACAACGGCTGCCCGCTGAAAAGCTATCCGGCCGCCACCCCTCCCGAAGAACCTGAAGCGATGCCCATGGCTGAGAGCGAAATCATCGTACTCAGTGATTTGGGCGATGTGCTGTTTGCTTTCGACTCGGCGCAACTGACAACCACGGCCCATGAAGTGCTGACGCGGATTGGCGGTGAGTTGATGGGCGCCAATCTGGTCAGCGTCAAGGTGGTCGGGCATACCGACAGTGTCGGTTCGGATGCCTATAACCAAGGGCTTTCCGAGCGACGGGCGCAGAGTGTGGCGGATTTCCTGGTCAGCCAGGGGGTTCCGGCAAGCAAGCTCAGCACCGAAGGACTCGGTGAAAGCCAGCCAGTGGCGGACAACGCCAGCGATGCGGGACGCGCGCAGAATCGGCGGGTCGAGTTGCATGTGGTTCGTTGATCCTGAGCTGCAAAAACCCACGGGGACCGATAAGATCCCCGTTTTTTTATGCGTCAGGCTGGCATCGGGCGGCCTTAAGCCGTTATGTTGCGGCACAACAATAGGGCGCCGTCGAGTAGAACCAGGGCGCCACGGGCACACGACATTAAAGGGGCGGGGCACGGATGAAGGCGATATTGATGATGGGCAAGGGGCTGGCCGCGTTGTTCTGGCTGAGCCTGTTAGGGGCATTGGCCGGTGTGTTGGCAAAACCTTTCGATCAGCTGTTGAGCCTGCTGGCCCTGGTGCTGATCCTGGTCCATGGCCTTGAGCTGTGGCTATTCAGTGGCGCGTTCGCTGGCCGCGCCAATCCTTGGTTGGACCGCCTGCAAGTATTGTTCTTCGGCGTGTTTCACCTGGCCCTCGTCAACCCCGGGCTACAGCCGGACGCACAGCAGCAAAGCGCTGCACAGAGCGACGTGGAGGCTGCCCATGCGTAGCCTGTCGCTGCTTTTGCTGCTCGTCAGTTCATTGGCCTTGGCCGAATCCCAGGTGCAGGTGGACGCTCATGGCTTATTGCGCTTACCGGGTAATGTAGATCGGCTGCAGCTTGAGCGTTTGGATATCGGCGATCATGGCACCTTGCTGGTGCCGGCTGGAGTCAACGAGATTCGTGTCACTGAATTAAACCTGGGCCTTAATGCGCGTATCGCCATTGCGCCGAGTGATCAGGCATTTCGCCTGGAAGTCGAGCGTGCCGAGATCGCCCCGGGAGCGCACCTCAGCGCCCGTGGCGCCGCCGGCACTTTTGAGAAACCGGCGTTGCCTGGACGTAACCTGAACATTCGCTTGCAGGCGGTTAATACCCAGGTGCTGCTGATCGACGTCCGTGGCGGCAATGGCGCGCCCGGCTATGCGGGGCTCGACGGCGCCGATGGCAAAGCCGGCGGTTGCACCTGGGGGCAGGCAAGCAAAGGGCATGATGGTCAGAAAGGTGGCGATGGTCAGGCAGGGGCACGCGGTGGCCTGGTGCGTCTTGAACTGCCATTGAGCTTTGCTATCGAAAGCCTGCAAGGGCGTATCGACGGCGGCGCCGGTGGTGTCGCTGGCGCGGGCGGCAAGCCGGGCAAGGGCGGCGCGACCAAGGGTTGCTGGCTTTACAGTGCCGAGGGTGCCAGTGATGGTCGACCAGGCCAGGCTGGCCAGCCCGGCCCCCAAGGCGCGGCTGGCAAGCTGGATGTGGTGCGGTTTTAACCCTAGTGGTTAAAAGCTCGGGCGGGCGGCGGCAATGCTGACCAGCACCAGCCCGACCAGCAGATTGATGCCGACCAGGCGGCGGATGCCGCCGAGCACCGCCGCGCCGCTGGGCCAGTCTTCGGCAGCGATGGCGCGGCGCAAAGCCGGCAACTGCAAGGCCTGGATGCGTAGAAAAAGCGCGAGCATGACGATATACAGCCCGATCATGATTTGCACATAACGCGGCGCCGCTTCGAAACCGGCGAAGCGCAGGTGCAGCATGCCCATCCCGCTGACCGGCAGTATGATCACCGCGGCCCAGACCCAGAGAAAGAACCGTGGGAACACCTCTCCCCACAGCTTCAGGCGTGCCGGTCCTTCCAATGCGCTGACCGCGGCGGGGCGCAAGACCATCCAGGCGAAGAACATCCCGCCCACCCAGACGAGTGCGGCGAGCAGGTGCAGGCTGTAGCTGAAAGCATAAAGAGTCATGCCAATCTCCAGGAGGTTGCAAAACAAGCGCGGACTGCGCCATCCAGATAAGCGATTCTGCGCAGAAACGATTAGCGCGCTATGATAGCGGCCGTTTGCAAACACTGAAAATTTATCCAGTTACCTCGCGCCCGAATCCCATGCTCAGTACCGAACTCAAATC
>CAMPJN010000585.1 GCA_946886875.1 uncultured Pseudomonas sp. | reverse complement strand
AGATCGAGCTGTCCTCGAGCCAGCAGACCGACGTCAACCTGCCGTACATCACTGCGGATGCAACCGGTCCTAAGCACCTCAACGTGAAGATTTCCCGCGCCAAGCTGGAGTCACTGGTTGAAGATCTGGTGCAGCGCACCATCGAGCCATGCCGTATCGCTCTGAAAGACGCCGGTATCGACGTGGCCAAGATCAACGACGTGATCCTGGTCGGCGGTCAGACCCGCATGCCGCTGGTGCAGAAGCTGGTCACCGACTTCTTCGGCAAGGAAGCGCGCAAGGACGTCAACCCGGACGAAGCCGTGGCCATGGGTGCTGCCATCCAGGGTGCGGTACTGGCTGGTGACGTCAAGGACGTGCTGCTGCTCGACGTATCGCCGCTGACCCTGGGTATCGAAACCATGGGCGGGGTGATGACCGCGCTGATCGAGAAGAACACCACCATCCCGACCAAGAAGTCCCAGGTGTTCTCCACCGCAGACGACAATCAGAGCGCCGTGACCATTCACGTGCTGCAGGGCGAGCGCAAGCAGGCCGCGCAGAACAAGTCCCTGGGCAAGTTCGACCTGGCCGAGATTCCGCCGGCTCCGCGTGGCGTGCCGCAAATCGAAGTGACCTTCGATATCGACGCCAACGGCATCCTCCACGTGGGTGCGAAAGACAAGGCCACCGGCAAGCAGCAGTCGATCGTGATCAAGGCCAACTCCGGTCTGTCCGAGGAAGAAATTCAGCAGATGGTGCGCGATGCCGAGGTTAACGCCGAGGAAGATCGCAAGTTCGAAGAGCTGGCGACCGCGCGTAACCAGGGCGATCAGCTGGTGCACGCCACCCGCAAGATGATCACCGAGGCGGGCGACAAGGCCACTGCCGACGAAAAAGCTGCCATCGAAAGCGCCCTGAGCGCGCTGGAAGTAGCGATCAAGGGCGACGACAAGGCGGAAATCGACGCCAAGATGAACGCCCTGTCCGAAGCCACCACGCCGCTGGCGCAGAAAATGTACGCCGAACAGCCGCAGCCGGGCGCACAAGCCCAGGGTGCCGAAGAGGCCAAGGACGCAGCGGACGACGTGGTCGACGCCGAGTTCGAAGAGGTCAAGGAAAACAAATAAGCGCAAGCTTATGCCGCTCTGGCCGGTCGCGATGCGAGTCGCGACCGGCAGTTCCGTCACGCGGGAGCTTGCTCCCGCGTTGGCGTGTCTGGAGCAGACGATTTAAGGGTGTTGAAGACTTATGGCTAAACGAGATTATTACGAGGTGCTGGGTGTCGAGCGCGGCGCCAGCGAGGCGGAGCTGAAAAAGGCTTACCGTCGCCTGGCGATGAAGCACCACCCGGATCGCAATCCCGACGATAAAGCCTCGGAAGAGAAGTTCAAGGAAGCCAACGAGGCTTACGAAGTGCTCTCCGATGCCAGCAAGCGTACGGCCTACGATCAGTACGGCCATGCCGGCGTCGACCAGAGCATGGGCGGCGGCCCTGGTGGTGCGGGCTTCGGTGGGGCGAACTTCTCCGATATTTTCGGTGACGTGTTCAGTGATTTCTTCGGTGGCGCTGGAGGTCGTGGCGGTCAGCGTGGCGGCGCGCAGCGCGGTAGCGATCTGCGCTACACCATGGAGCTGGATCTGGAAGAGGCGGTGCGCGGCACCACCGTGACCATCCGCGTGCCGACCCTGGTCAACTGCAAAACCTGCGAAGGCTCCGGGGCGAAGAAGGGCACCAGTCCCGTGACCTGTACCACCTGCGGCGGTATCGGCCAGGTGCGCATGCAGCAGGGCTTCTTCTCGGTGCAGCAAACCTGCCCGCGCTGCCACGGCAGCGGCAAGATGATCACCGACCCTTGTGGCAGCTGCCATGGTCAGGGCCGGGTCGAGGAATACAAGACCCTGTCGGTCAAGGTGCCGCCAGGCGTGGACACCGGCGATCGTATTCGCCTGTCCGGCGAAGGCGAGGCGGGCGCCATGGGCGGTCCGGCGGGCGATCTCTATGTGGTGGTGAACGTGCGTGAGCACGCGATCTTCCAGCGCGACGGCAAGCACCTGTACTGCGAGGTGCCGATCAGCTTCGCCGACGCGGCGCTGGGCGGCGAGTTGGAAGTGCCGACCCTGGATGGTCGGGTCAAGCTGAAGATCCCAGAAGGCACCCAGACCGGTAAGCTGTTCCGTCTGCGCGGCAAGGGCGTCGCTCCGGTGCGTGGCGGCGGTGCTGGTGACCTGATGTGCCGGGTCGCGGTGGAAACGCCGATCAATCTGAACAAGCGTCAGCGCGAACTGCTGGATGAGTTCCGCAAGTCGCTGGAAGGCGATAGCTCGCATTCGCCGAAAGCCAATGGCTGGTTCGAGGGTGTGAAGCGCTTCTTCGGCGATTTGTGAATGAACAACCGCAAGCTGTGAGTGGCAAGCTGCAAGAAGGTTCGTGCAGCTGGCTTGCAGCTTGAGGTTTATGGCTTGGAGCTGATTCTATGCAACGTATCGCAGTAATGGGCGCCGCCGGGCGCATGGGCAAGACCCTGATCGAAGCGGTGCAGCAGGCCGAAGGCGT
>CAMPJN010000584.1 GCA_946886875.1 uncultured Pseudomonas sp. | reverse complement strand
CAGCGCAGACCGGGCTTGGCGCCGGGCACAAACAACTCAGCCAGGGGATGCGCGACGGCATCTCCTGGCTGGGTTGCTGGCGCGCGCCGCGGTTTAGCCCGCTGCATCCGCCCGTCCACTGTTGCGCCTTACCACCAGTATTCGACCTGCACGCCGAAGTTGGAGCCGTGCTGGGCATTGCCGAAGGCACCGCTGTCGGACAGCGCCGAACCGGCGGCGATCAGGCTGGCCGCACGCTGCGCCGCTTCGTTCCAGCTCGCGTAGGTGTAGTACAAACGCACCTCAGGACGCGCCCAGAAACCCGGACCGGATGGCGACCAGGTCGGCGCCACGGTGAACTTGGTCAGCTTGCGCGTGCCGTCGGTGGCATCGACCTGATCGTGGCCCAGCTCGCCGACCAGCTTGAACTGCTCGGTAAAGGCGTAGCTGGTACGGCCGCCAACCGACAGCCAATCCTGATCGTCGCCATCGGGACGGATGTCCTTCTGGTAGACGAACTGCACCTGGCCGCCCAGGCGCGGCGTAGCCTGCCAGTCGAAGAACTCGACCAGGCGATAGCTCTTGTTGTCGCGATCCAGGGTCACGTCGCCGGTGTAACCCAGCGCGGTACCTGGGCCACGGCCGTATTGCAGGGCCAGGGTATTCTTGCCGCCGAGGAAATCACTCTGCTTGTGCTGCGCAGTGATCGCCCAGCCGCTGTGGGCGCCGGTGCTGTCGGGTTTGTCGATATAGCTCAGACCGAACTCCAGTTCACCGCCCGGATTGACCTTGAAGCCGGCGACGTTGAAGTCGTGACGATTGATATAGGGTTCCTGGAAGTAGCTGTCCTTGCGCGAGAACGCATAGCTGTATTTCAACCCACCCAGCTCGAAATCCTCGATGCCGGCGCCGGTGCCACTCTGGTTCCAGTAGAAGAAGTCGGAAATGTGGATGTCGTTACGCTTGTAGAAGCGCCGACCGGCCCAGAGCGAACCGCCATTGAGCGCGGCGACGTTGCTCCACTCCGCGTACATCTGGTTCATCCGCGCGAAGCCGTAATCGCCGGTGAACTTCGGCGTATGGCCATAGGCGTTGTACAGCTGCGCCATGCCTTCGACGCTGAGTACCGAGCCATCGTCGAAGCTGGCCAGGTCCTGGCGCAGATCCAGTTCGATGTACTGCTCGCACTCGTTACCCAAGCGGTATTTGGTCTGCGCGCCGGGCAACTGGAAGCAGGATTGGCTGCCATTGCCGTCTGCGGTGCCGGCACCGCTGCGGGCGTAACCGGTGAATTCCAGCGCACTCGCCGCCTGGGGCAAGGCCAGGCTACCGAGGGTCAGTGCCAGGCCGATTTTCGTTGCTGCTCTCATGTTTACTCCTTCTTGTTTTTATTGTTGTAACGCTTGTTGCACCAGCCGGAGGGGCGGATAAGGCAGTCCCCGCAAGCCTGTGTTCATTGCATGTCCAGCAACCGCCTAGCGGCGGATTCTGTTCAGGTAGTAGCGATGTTCGTGTCGTAGGTTGGCGCTGAGCTTGCGAAGCCCAACGGGGTCCCCCCTGCTGCTTCGTACAACCTTCAGTTGGGCTTCGTGCCTCAGCCCAACCTACGAATCAGCGGCCCTTGAACTGAGCGACCTTGGCCGCCTGTTCAGCGCTCTGCGGCTTTCCCGGCAGCAGGCGTTCGCCGCTGTGCGCATCGAACAGCAGCACCTTGCTCGGGTCGAATTGCAGCTCGAGGGTTTGCCCAACCCGTGGCGCATCGTCCGGCGCCATGCGGCAGCAGACCTTGGTCTGGTTGAGGCTGACGAACACCAGGGTGTCCGGGCCGGTGGGCTCGGTGACTTCGACCTCGGCGCGAATCGACGACGGGCCGCCGGCGCCAGCCGCCGCCAGCAGGATCTGTTCGGGACGGATGCCGAGGATCACTTCGCGATTTTCGAAGCCCGCCTCCATCGCGCCCAACGGCAGCTCGCAACGCGCCTGGCCGGAATCCAACAAGGCGAACAACTGACCATCGCGGCGCTGCAAACGCAGGGGAATGAAGTTCATCGGCGGCGAGCCGATAAAGCTCGCCACAAACAGGTTGGCCGGGTCGTTATAGATCTGCTGCGGGGTGCCGAACTGCTGGATGATGCCGTCCTTCATCACCGCCACCTTGTCGCCCAGGGTCATGGCTTCGATCTGGTCGTGGGTGACGTAGACCGTGGTGGTCTTCAGGCGTTGGTGCATCAGCTTGATCTCGGTGCGCATCTCCACGCGCAGCTTGGCGTCGAGGTTCGACAGCGGCTCATCGAACAGGTAGATCTTCGGCCGCCGCGCCAGCGCCCGGCCCATGGCCACGCGCTGCTGCTGGCCGCCGGAAAGCTGGCCGGGTTTGCGGCTGAGCAAATGCTCGATCTGCAGCAGCTTGGCCACCCGCGCCACTTCGGCCTCGATATCGGCCGGCGCCATCTTGCGCATCTTCAGGCCGAAGGCGATGTTGCCGTGCACGGTCATGGTCGGGTACAGCGCATAGGACTGAAAGACCATGGCGATGTCGCGGTCCTTCGGGCTCATGCCGCTGAT
>CAMPJN010000583.1 GCA_946886875.1 uncultured Pseudomonas sp. | reverse complement strand
AGGCGCGCATCGGCTTGCGCCTGATCGATACGCCCGAGTTTGACGTTATGCGCCTGGGTGTCGGCGACCGCTTTCAGCGCCTGTTCGAGCATCTGCGGATTGTTGTCCAGCCACAGCACCGGGATACCGGCGTTGGCCAGACTCATCACGATGCCGCGGCCCATGGTGCCGGCACCGATTACGGCGGCTCGATCAAGGGAGAAAACAGCGTGGCTCATGGTCATGCCTCATATGCCGAAGAAAGTTCGCCCGATACCATAAGCAAGGCGTTACTATTTTTGAAATTTAGACTTGTGATACATCCTATTTGCCCTGTGAATAGACAGGGTCTTTTGACCCGGCCGCTCAACCGAACTTGAGTCGATCAATTAACCGCATAGGGCGCACACGTGCTGCCGAATTTCGACCTCAACCTGCTGCGTGTATTCGATGCATTGATGCGCGAGCAGAACGTCTCGCGGGCGGCTGAGCGCCTGGCGTTGAGCCAGCCAGCGGTGAGCAACGCCCTCGGCCGTCTGCGCGAACTGCTCGACGACCCCTTGCTGGTGCGGGTCGGGCGCAGCATGCAACCGACGCCGCGGGCACTCGCACTGGAAGGGCCGATACGCGCCGCCTTGCAGCAGATCGAGCAGAGCCTGAAAGGCGGCGATGCCTTCGACCCGGCCAGCAGTCGTCAGCGCTTCAGCATCGCCGTGACCGATTACGTCGAGCTGATCTGTATGCCGCGCCTGGTCCAGCAGCTCAGCGAGCTGGCGCCGGGAATCGCTATCGATATCCGCCATCTGAGCTCGACGCTGCCCGCCGAAGCTCTGGACAAGGGCGAGCTGGATCTGGTGTTAGGGCGTTTCGAGGCGCTGCCGGCGCGTTTCTCGCGGCGCCGCTGGATGAGTGAAACATTGCTGTTGGCGCTACGCCGCGGCCATCCGCAGGCGACGGCTGAACTGGATTTGCCGACCTTTCTGGGCTTGCGCCATCTGTGGGTGCATGGTGGCCAGACCCGCGGCATGGTCGACCAGTGGTTGGGCGAGCAGGGCCTGTGCCGGGATATCCGCTACACCACGCCGAACTACCTGCAGGCCGCGCATATCGTCGCCAGCAGCGAACTCGCGGCCGTGCTGCCCAGCCAGTTGGCGCAGCACTTCGCGGCGCTGTTGCCGCTGCAATTGTTCGAATTGCCCTTTGCCCTGGGGCCGTTCCATCTGGAGATCGTCAGCCTGGCGCAGCGCCAACGTGACCCGGCGCTGCGGTGGCTGATCGAGCAGATAGTGCTTAGTGCTCGCAACTGAGCTGTTTGACTGCGTCGTCGCACTATATTGCGGTTGTTGCAGGTGGCTAACGCCAGACAGTTGGCAGCTCCTCGTCAGGCGGATTTTTTATCGGCGTTACGGCTCTTTTGCCATTTTGGCGTTGTTGATGGTACGCATATAAAGCGAACGGAGCACGGCGATTTCACTGTTGCCTGGGGCCTGCTCGTCCAACTGCGAGAGCAATTGCTTCAGCTTGTCGAATTCATGCAGCTCAAAATAACCTGCCAGCAAGTACAGCTCCGGGTTGCGGTCTGTCGCATCGGCTTTGCTGCGCAATTGAGCGTAGTTGTTTTCCACCGATTCGAGGGTTCCGCCGCTAGGCATGCTGCGCAGGCGCACCATGCCGGCTTTGACTTGGCCATCCGGGGCCGGAGTTTTGGCCAGCTGTTGGACCAGCACCCTGGGCAGCTGGCGCACCTGGGGCTGCAGCCCCGCATCCGCTGCCTTGGCGCCACTGGCCAGCACCTGCAATTCGCCTGGCCCCTGCCAGAGCTGCTCTGTGCCGTTGGCAAAGAACACCAGCTGCAGCCGCACCGGCTGACTCAGGGTCAGCCGATCCCCTTCGTGCAGTTTGACGAAGGCCTGCAGCGGCGTCGCAGCGTTGGCCCCAGGCGTGTGCAGTTCGGCTGTGCCGCTTAGCGCGGTAACCATCGCGACTTCGCCAGCCTGCGCCGCGCCGGTAAGCAGCAGCGCGACGTAGAACCACAAGTGTTTAGCCATGTTCCTGACCCTCTTGTTGAATTCCGATAATTTCGAATACCCGAATCGGCGCCTCGCGGCCCTTTACCCGAATCACCTCGCTGCGCCCACAACGCACAGTCGTCCCCGCTTCGGCGATGCACTCGGCGCTAGCCAGGATCGAGCAGCCCAGCTCCTTGGTCATGCTTTCCAGCCGCGAAGCCAGATTCACCGTGTCGCCAATGGCGGTGAACTCCATGCGTACCGGCGAGCCGATATTGCCCAATACCGCCTCGCCGCTATGCAGGCCGACGCCGATGGCGAAGGGCGGTAAATCATGGGCGGGAAAGCGCTGCCGCATCCAACCGGCGAACTCCTGCGCGACCTTCTGCAAGGCTAGCGCAGCGCGGGCCGCGCGCAGGGCGTGATCAGGTACTGGCAGCGGCGAGCCGAACTCGACCATCACCGCATCGCCGATAAATTTGTCGATGCTGCCGCCCTCGGCCAGCAAGGGCTCGCAGGCGCGGGCGAAGTAGGCGTTGAGCATTTCCACCACCTCCTTGGCGCT
>CAMPJN010000582.1 GCA_946886875.1 uncultured Pseudomonas sp. | reverse complement strand
GAAAGGTGTCGGCGTCCGGGCGCAGGGCGATCAGGTGGGCCACCTCGCGCTTGAGGTCGCGGATCGGAAGCGCGAGCTCGCGGCTCCAGAAATCCGTGCAATACCAGTTGAGCTGGCCGGCATGCTGCTTGAACAGCGGCAGCAGTTCGGCATCGGCCAGTGCGCGGCTGATGCCGTGATGTTCGGCATAGCGCTGCGGTAGGTGTTGCAGCCAGAAATGGTTGTCGAAATGCAGATCGAGCAGGGTGCCGTCCATATCCAGCAGAACGGTGTCGATCTCGGTCCAGGGCAATAACGGCATGGTGGCTCTTGTTCAGGATGGTTTGTGGTGACTTGGTCGCGATTCGCTTAGCCGGCGTCGTCATGGCGCAATCTGCGGCGGCCTTCCGGGCAAAAGCCGGGGTATGATAACCCGCTAAGTCACACCGTGAGGGTTAGGGGCGCCGACAGTGCGCTTTGCGCGTCCTGCTAGGATCGCTGCACCCGCCAAGGAGTTATACATGCGTCAAAAGCCTACTGTGCTGGCCCGTGAGATAGTCGCCAGCAGTCGTCTGTTCCGTGTCGAAGAATTGCAGTTGCGCTTTACCAACGGGGTGGAGCGTACCTATGAGCGGCTGGTCGGTAAGGGCGTGGGTTATGGCGCGGTGATGATAGTGGCGATGGTCGACGAGCGGCACGCGCTGCTGGTTGAGGAATATTGCGGTGGCACCGACGACTATCAGCTATCGCTGCCCAAGGGGCTGATCGAGCCCGGCGAGGATGTGCTGGATGCGGCCAATCGCGAACTCAAGGAGGAGGCCGGTTTCGGCGCGCGCAAGTTGGAGCTGCTCACCGAGTTGAGTTTGTCGCCCGGTTACATGAGCCAGAAAATCCAGGTGGTGCTGGCCCGCGACCTCTACCCGGAAAGCCTGCCGGGCGACGAGCCCGAGCCGATGCGGGTGGACAAGGTCGATTTGGGCGAGCTGTCCAGTCTGGTGCAGCATCCGCAGTTCAGCGAAGGGCGCGCCCTGGCGGCGCTGTATCTGGTACGCGATCTGCTCGGTCAGCGTGGGGAGTACAGCCAATGAGCCCTACGTCGATAAATCACCCGCTGATTCCCGCTGTTATCGATTTAGTCCGCCAGGCCGGCGCGGCGACGCTGCCGCATTGGCGCGTCGGGGTGACGGTCAATGAAAAGGCCGATGCCTCGCCGGTCACCGCCGCCGACATGGCTGCCCACCATATTCTCAACGACGGCTTGATCGCTCTCGATCCGAGTATCCCGGTGTTGTCGGAAGAAGCTGCCGATATCCCCTTGAGCGAACGCGCCCAGTGGACGCGCTGGTGGTTGGTCGACCCGCTCGATGGCACCAAGGAATTTATCGCCGGCAGCGAGGAATTCACCGTCAATGTCGCGCTGATCGAAGATGGCCGGGTGCTGTTCGGCGTGGTCGGTATTCCGGCCAATGGCCGCTGCTATTACGGTGGCGCTGGGCTTGGCGCCTGGCGCACCGAGGCTGAAGGTGAAAGTCAGCCGATCAGCGTACGCCTGGCGCCGGACGAAGCCTTTACCCTGGTCGCCAGCCGCCGCCATTCCAGCCCGGCGCAGGAGCGTTTGCTCGAAGGCTTGAGCGAGCGATTCGGCGATCTGCAATTGGTCAGCGTCGGCAGCTCGCTGAAGTTCTGCCAGCTCGCCGAAGGCAGCGCCGATTGCTACCCGCGGCTGGCGCCGACCTCGCAGTGGGACACCGCGGCGGCCCAGGGCGTGCTGGAAGGCGCCGGCGGCGAAGTGCTGACCTTGCAGGGCGAGGCGCTGAGTTACGAAGCGCGCGAGTCCTTGCTCAATCCGTATTTCCTGGCCCTACCGGCCGCGGCCGAATGGCGCGCCGAATTGATCCAGCTGGCCCGCGCGCTGGATTGATCAGCGCCCGATCAAAACACCGCATTGCGTCCTTGTTGGGTTACGCGGCGGCCGATGGTTGTGTCGCTGTTTTGAACCGCGACAGTCGTCGCTAATCTGCGCGGCGCACCCCAACCTCACTGATCAGCTCCACCCGGTAGTCCGTCGGATGCAATCCGGGGAAATGTATCGCCGTCGAAATCGCTCCCGGATTGCATGTGGGCTACCAGATCGCATCAATTTTGGGGTGGCCCCTTCCCACCCTGCCGCGTTATGGTCACAAGCCATTCAGCGGTCAACGGAGTGACAGCGCATGAGCACCTTGCAACGGGTTTTCGGTTTCAGCCAACTGCGTCCGGGTCAGGAAGCGGTGGTCAGCGCGGTGCTGGCCGGGCGCTCGGCGGCGGCGATCTTTCCTACCGGCTCGGGCAAATCGCTGTGCTACCAGTTGCCGGCCCTGCACCTGCCGCACCTGACCCTGGTGGTCTCGCCGCTGCTGGCCTTGATGCAGGATCAACTGGCCTTTCTCCACCAGCGTGGTATCAGCGCCGCCAGTATCGATTCGGCGCAGAGCCGCGACGACGCCAGTGCGGTGATGGCCAAGGCCAAGGCCGGCGAGCTGAAGATTCTGATGATTTCGGTGGAGCGCCTGAAGAACGAGCGCTTTCGCAACTTTATCGC
>CAMPJN010000581.1 GCA_946886875.1 uncultured Pseudomonas sp. | reverse complement strand
TGAAGAAGATGTGCCCGCTCATTTCGCCGGCCAGCAGGGCGCCGGTTTCCTTCATCTTCTTCTTGATCAGCGAGTGGCCGGTCTTCCACATCACCGGACGACCGCCGTAGCCACTGATCAACGGCGTCAGGCGCCGGGTGCATTTGACGTCGAAGATGATATCGGCGCCGGGGTTGCGCGCCACCACGTCCTTGGCGAACAGCATCAGCAGACGGTCCGGGTAAACGATAGTGCCGGTGTTGGTCACCACGCCGACACGGTCACCGTCGCCGTCGAAGGCCAGGCCCAGGTCGGCGTTTTCGCTTTTCACCTTGGCGATCAGATCGACCAGATTTTCCGGCTTGCCGGGATCGGGATGATGATTGGGAAAGGTGCCGTCGACCTCGCAGAACAGCGGGATCACCTTACAGCCCAGGGCTTCGATCAGCTGCGGGGCGATCACCCCGGCGGCGCCGTTGCCGCAGTCGACCACAACCTTCAATGGCTTGGCCACGGCGATGTCGTCGCGGATCTGCATGAAGTAGCGCTGCAATACATCGATCTGTTCGACCGTGCCCACGCCGCTGGCCAGGTCGTTGTTGTCGATGCGCGTCTTCAGTGCCTGGATCTGCTCATTGGCCAGGGTATCGCCGGCGATGACGATCTTGAAGCCGTTGTAGTCCGGCGGGTTATGGCTGCCGGTAAGCATCACCGCGGATTTGCCGGCGAGAATGTGTCCGGCGTAATAGACCACTGGAGTCGGCACCATGCCGACGTCGCTGACATTGCAACCGCAGTCGAGCAGACCTTGGATCAACTGTTGTACCAGCTCCGGGCCGGACAAGCGCCCGTCGCGGCCGACGGCGATGTTCGGCTCGCCCTGCGCCAGGCTTTGCGAGCCGATCGCTCGGCCGATCCAGTAGGCGGTTTCCGCGGTCAGACTGCTGCCGACGATGCCGCGAATGTCATAGGCACGGAAAATTTCCGCCGGCAGTGCAGGGGGCAACGGCGCGGTCTGCTGGGTATTCATCATAGGGGGCTGCTCCAGTCCCAGGAGATCCTGGTCTTCATCAAGAATGTCGATATCGAGGATATCGGTGTCTTGAAAAAGCGGGTCGACGTACTCCGCCGCAGGTTCGCTCGGTGCGGCGGGCGCAGGACCTGCTTTTTCTCCAGAGCTTACCGCCGGTGGGGGCGGGGTGGCGCGGCGCGGTAAACGCGCCAGGGTCTGCCCCAGGCTGTCGAGGGCTGGCAAGCTCAGGCTGAAGGGTTGGACGGCTTTGCCCGCCGAGAGTTCTTTAACCATATGCGCCAATTGCAATACGTCGCGGCGCAGCTGCCGTTGCAGGTTGCTGTAGACCAGATACATGCCGAGCAGAGCGGCGCTCAGTACTATCAATGCGGCAAGCCCGAGTAGCATCGGTGAGAGGCTGGCGGCGTTGAGTGCCGGTCCCGGCGTGAAGCTCAGTTGCCAGTTGGGGTTGCCGCTGGCGAAGCGTTGACCTTCGCCCTCGCCCTGACCGCGTTGCAACAGCAGTTGCGCGGCGGCATTGCCGAATTGTTGATGCAGTTGCAGTTGGCCGACCCCCGCCGGCAGTTCCGGCAAACTGGCGAGCAGGCGTTCGAAGTCGACCGCCAGCAGCAAGGTGCCGCGTGCCGGCTGATCGTCGGCCTGACGCAACGCCGCGGCGCTATAGACCAACCAGCGCTGACCAACCTTGTAGGCTTCCACGGCCGGCGTTTGTCCGGCCTCGACACGGCGCAGCATATCCAGCGCGGCGAAGTTCATCGGCGCGCTACGGCTCATGTCCTGGGCGGCCATGCCACGGGCATTGAGATGGGCGTCGACCACCCCGCCCCAATACTGCAGGCTGCGTTCGGCTGCGCGAATCTGATTGATGTCCTGGCTTTGCAGCGCCGCGAGCAACTCCGGGTTACGTGCCGCGCTCTGGGTGTCGGCGGCGAGTTGTTGCAAGGCTTGCTGCAAGGCCGCGGCTTGGCCACTGCCCCAGGCGTGTACCAATTGTTGTTGCTGGCGCTGAGCGCTGCTGCTGAGACCGAACCAGAGCAGAGTAGCGGCCAACAGCATGCCGCCGATGGCGGCGATCAGGCCCGGCAGCAGGGCATTGGCCGCTTGCTGCTTGGCGCTCGGGGCGCCGCCGGTGGTATTGCCAGGTTGCTTGGCTGCTGCGTCCTTGGCTGCGCGCTTGAACAATTTCATCGAGCGTCTCCTGGGCAATCCATTCTGAAGGGGTAAGGCACTCAGTGGCTGCCGGAGTGGCCGAAGCCGCCGCTGCCGCGCTGGCTTTGATCGAACTCGTCGACCAACTCGAAATGCGCCTGTACCACGGGTACCAGAACCAGCTGGGCGATGCGCTCGCCGATGGCCATGCTGAAGGCGCTCTGGCCACGGTTCCAGCAGGACACCATCAGTTCGCCCTGATAGTCCGAGTCGATCAGGCCGACCAGGTTGCCGAGCACTATGCCGTGCTTATGGCCGAGCCCGGAACGCGGCAGGATCATCGCGGCCAGGCCGGGGTCGCCGATATAGATCGACAGGCCGGTGGGGATCAGCACGGTTT
>CAMPJN010000580.1 GCA_946886875.1 uncultured Pseudomonas sp. | reverse complement strand
GCGGCCAGGCCTCGGCGATCTATCTGTTCGTCATCACCCTGATCGGCCTGGGCATCGGCCCGACCGCCGTGGCGCTGGTGACCGACTACGTCTTCGCCGACGACCAGGCGTTGCGCTACTCGCTGCTGATCGTTACCAGCATCGCCGTATTCAGCTCGATAGTGCTGCTGAGCATGAGCCTCAAACCCTATCGCGACAGCGTGGTGCGCCTGCAGCAATGGGCGGCCAGCCCGGCTTGAGGAAGTCAATTCCGGATCGCGCCAAGGCTTATCCGGGCGACTGGGTTTCGTTTTGGTAGGGTGGACATGGCGACGCCTTGTCCACCGTTGACTGGCCAATGGCGGGCAAGGCTGCGGCATGTCCGCCCTACGAAACGCCAGCCCAGCGGGTAGGTTGGGTTAGCGGCGACCATCGTGTTTTAAGCAAAGTCATCGCCGCCGGCAGCCGCGTAACCCAACAAGGTCTCTACGCTGTGTCGGCGACAACTAGCGTGGGGCGCCCCAACCCAACGGAAATCAGGCCGCCGGCTCTTCGCTAAGCGCCTTGCTGCGCCAGCCTTTGCTACCCGGCAGCAGTAGGTTGAGCAGGATGGCGATGATGCCGCACAGCGAAATGCCCTTTAGGCTGATATCGCCGGCGCCGATCACCATGCCGCCGATGCCGAACACCAGGGTTACCGCGACTATCACCAAGTTGCGCGCCTCGGACAGGTCGACCTGATGACGGATCAGGGTATTCAGCCCGACCACGGCGATGGAGCCGAACAGCAGGCAGAGAATGCCGCCCATCACCGGCACCGGGATGCTCAGCAGTACCGCGCCGAACTTGCCGATAAACGCCAGGACCATGGCGATCACCGCCGCCCAGACCATCACCTTGGGGTTGAAGTTCTTGGTCAGCATTACCGCGCCTGTGACTTCCGAATAGGTGGTGTTCGGTGGGCCGCCGAGCAGACCGGCCGCCGAGGTGGCCAGGCCATCGCCGAGCAGGGTGCGGTGCAGACCGGGTTCTTTCAGGTAGTTCTTGCCGGTTACGGTGCCGATCGCCAGCACGTCGCCGATATGTTCGATGGCTGGAGCTATGGCCACCGGCAGAATGAACAGGATCGCTCCCCAATGCAGTTCCGGCGCGATGAAGTTCGGCAGCGCCAGCCAGGGCGCGGCGGCCACCGGGCTGAAGTCGACCACGCCGAACAGCCAGGCCAGGGTATAGCCCACGGCGATGCCACAGAGAATCGGGATCAGGCGGAAGATGCCGCGGCCGATCACCGCGACTATCAGGGTGGTGAGCAGTGCCGGCAGGGAAATCATCAGGGCGATGTCATAGGGCACCAGTTGCGCGCTGGCGTCGCCGGCCTTGCCCATGGCCATATTCGCCGCCACTGGCGCCAGGCCCAGGCCGATCGCCATGATCACCGGGCCTATCACCACCGGCGGCAGCAGGCGATCGATAAAGCCGATACCTTTGAGCTTCACCGCGCCGGCCAAGGCCATATAGGCAAAGCCCGCGGCGACCAGGCCGCCGAGGGTGGCGGGCAGGCCGAAATCGCTTTTCGCCGCCAGAATAGGCGCGATAAAGGCGAAGGAGGAGGCGAGGAATACCGGCACCTGGTTCTTCGTCACCAGCTGAAAGATCAGGGTGCCGAGGCCTGCGGTAAACAGCGCCACGTTCGGGTCCATCCCGGTGATCAGCGGCATCAGCACCAGGGCGCCGAAAGCCACGAACAACATCTGCGAGCCGGCCAGGGCCTGGCGCCAGGTTGCATCTTGCATGTGATCCTGCATGTTCACGCGTCCTTTTGTTTGGTGCCGAAGATTTTGTCGCCGGCATCACCGAGGCCGGGAATGATGTAGCCGTGTTCGTTGAGACGTTGGTCGATCGAGGCGGTAAAAATGGTCACGTCCGGGTGGGCATCGGCCACCGCCTTGATCCCTTCGGGCGCGGCGACCAGCACCATGGCGCGGATTTCCTTGCAGCCGGCGCGCTTCAGCAGGTCGATGGTGGCGACCATGGAGCCGCCGGTGGCGAGCATCGGATCGATGATCATCGCCAGGCGCTCGTCGATTTCCGGCACCAGTTTTTCCAGATAGGTATGCGCTTGCAGGGTTTCTTCGTTGCGCGCCACGCCCACGGCGCTGACCTTGGCTCCAGGAATCAAGCTGAGCACGCCATCGAGCATGCCGATGCCGGCGCGTAGTATCGGTACCACGGTGATCTTCTTGCCGGAAATCTTCTCCACCTGAACCGGGCCGGACCAGCCCTGAATTTCGTAGTTTTCCAGGGGCAGATCCTTGGTCGCTTCGTAGGTCAGCAGCGCACCGACTTCCTGGGCCAGCTCGCGGAAATTCTTCGTGCTGATATCGGCGCGGCGCATCAGGCCGAGTTTATGGCGGATCAGCGGATGGCGGATCTCGTGGACGGGCATGGCTGAGGTCTCCAGCGGGGAGTGCGAAAAAGTTGGCGTGGCAGGCCTGCTAGATTAAAGCATTGGCAATGCGAGAATCTGCGCCGGCAGCGGGTAATTTGCTCAATTAACGGCTAAATTTCGCCTATCGCCGGTAAGTGACGGGCAGCGCTTGCCC
>CAMPJN010000579.1 GCA_946886875.1 uncultured Pseudomonas sp. | reverse complement strand
GGCCCAGGCCGAAGAGACCTACCAGAACCTGACCAAGGCCCGCGAAGTGGCGGTGAATGCCGCGCGGGCGAAGATCGAGGCGCTCAAGGGCGCGATCAACGACATGCGCATGAAGACCGCCATGGCCGAGATGAACGAGATGGCCGCCGGCATGGTCAGCGAGATCGGCGGCTCCGGCGACACCCTCAACCGCCTGCACGAGATGGTCGAGGAAGAACGCACCAAGGCCGCCGGCCGCGCGCGTATGGCCCGCGACTCGATGGACATGAGCGAAGTGAACCTCAAGGAAGCGGAAATGGACGCCCTGGCTGATCAGGCCCTGGCCGATTTCGCCGCCAAGGAAGGCATCAGCCTGCCGGGCCAGGAAGCCAGCGAGGCACCGGCGACCACTCGCAGCATGGGCGGCAGCACGCCACAGTCCGAAAGCCAGTAAGGCGCGCCCATGAGCACTGAAGGCAAAGCACCCGCCTGGCTCGACGAGCTACGCCTGGCCTATGAGAGCGGCGCCCACGGCCAGTTCGTGCTCTATGGCAATGTCGCCGATCGCTTCCCGTTGGACGGTCGCCTAGTCAGCCTGACCCGTTATCTCGATGCCAAACTGCTTGGCACCTTCGATATCGTGTTTCTCTACGACCCCGGCAACGGACTCAGTCTGTTGCGCGGCGGCGAGCGTTTCGCCCAGTGGCCGGCGGCGGAAAAGATCCAGCCCTGGCCCCACGACCCGCGCGAGGCGGTGGAGCTGATCAGCCGCTACCTGCGTTATCGCGCCAACCTGCAAGCCCTCGGTCGTGGCGATAACGAACATGTTGCGGTGATTCTGCGCGGCGCCGAGCTGGTGCTACCGGCCAGCCGTCAGGGCGATTTCGCCACGGCCAGTCTGGCCAGCCTGGTGCGCGATTGGGCCGCCGAGCCGCCGTTCGCCGATATGGCCTTCGCCAGCCTGCTGATCGCCGACAACCTCAACGACCTGCACCCGCTGGTGGCGAATAACCCGCGCATCGACCGGGTGCAGGTGCCGCTGCCGGACGCCGACAGCCTCGGCCAGTGCCTGGCGCAACTGCGCATCGATCATCCCAAGGCCTTCGCCGAGGCCGACAACGGCGCCGTGCAAGCCCTGGCCGGGGTCAGCCTCAGCGCGCTGGCAAGTCTGGTCAAACGCCGCGCCCATGAAGGCAAGGTGCTTGGCGCTCAGGACTGGATCGAGGCGAAGAAGGAGCTGGTAGAAACCGACAGCGCCGGCCTGGTGGAATTTATCGAATCCAAGCGCACCTTGGACGACTATCACGCCCAGGAGGCGCTGAAGGTCTGGCTGCGCCAGGACATGGCGTTGTGGCAGGCCGCCGATCTGCGCGCGTTGCCCAAGGGCTACATCTTTTGCGGCCCGGTCGGCACCGGCAAGACTTACCTGGTCGAGTGCCTGGCCGGCGAGGCCGGGGTGCCGGTGGTTAAGCTGAAGAACTTCCGCGACCGTTGGGTCGGTTCCAGTGAAGGCAATCTGGAGAAGATCTTCCGCCTGATCCGTGGCCTGGGCCGCTGCATCGTGTTTATCGACGAAGCCGATCAGACCCTCGGCAAGCGCGACGGCGGCAGCGGCGACAGCGGCCTGTCCGGGCGCCTCTACTCGATGATCGCCCAGGAAATGGGCGACGCCGACAACCGCGGCAAGGTGATCTGGATTCTCGCCTCCTCGCGCCCAGACCTGATCGAAGTCGACCTCAAGCGCCCTGGCCGGGTCGATGTGAAGATTCCGCTGCTGCCGACCACCACAATCGAGGAGAGCGCGGCGTTGCTCAAGGCCTTGCTCAAACGCTTCGAGCTCAAGCTGGAAATCAAGGCGCTGGTGAAACTGCCGCTGCCCTTGTTGCTCACGCCGGGCGCCGCCGAAGCGCTGGCGGTGAAGGTCTACCGTCAGGTGCGCACCGCGCAGATGGAACCCTTGGCGGCGCTTAAGCATTGCCTGCAGGGTTATCAGCCGCCGGTCGCCGAGCAGGTGTTGCGCCTGCAGATGAGCATCGCCATTCGCGAAGCCACGGATATGGCCTTCGTGCCCGAAAGCCTGCGCCATCTTGCCGAGCTCCCTAGCCCATGAGTGCCGGACGCTACCTTTGGTCGGCCTTCAATGCCCGCCCCCTGGGCATGCCGCTGGCGCCGAACTGGTTCGGCCTGGCCGCGTTCGCCTTGCTCGGCGCCTTTGTCAGTCCCGGTTTCTGGGTGCTCGGCGCCGGCCTGGAGCTGGGCTATCTGGCGCTGCTGGCGCGTAGCGCACGTTTTCGCCGCACCGTGGATGCCCGGCAAGTACAGCCGACCGATCCTGCCAGCCAGCGTTATGAAACCACTTTGGGTCTGCTCGATCCGCAGCAACGCGCCCGCCAACAGGCCGTCGAGGCGCGTGCCCGCGAAGTGCTGCAACTGCTCTCGCGCTCGCCCTTGATGGCCTCCCATGCCGGCAGCCTGGAGCAACTGGTGTGGCTCAACCTGCGTCTACTGGTCGCCGGCCAGGCGCTGAATGTGGTGGTGGCCACCGCCGCCCAGGACAGCGCCGAGCTGCAGAAACAGGAAGACCAGATCGACGCGCGCCTGGCCGCCAG
>CAMPJN010000578.1 GCA_946886875.1 uncultured Pseudomonas sp. | reverse complement strand
GAAAGAGGTGCGCAATTATGCAGATTGCGAAAATAAATACAACCTGATTGTATGGCTGTTTTGCCGGAGGAACTCGAAATGGATCACCGCCAACTTGGCCGAACGGATTTGCAGGTCAGCGCCCTGTGCCTCGGCAGCATGACCTGGGGCGAGCAGAATACCGCCAATGACGCCTTCGCCCAGATCGAACGCAGCAAAGCGGCCGGAGTGAACTTTATCGACACCGCTGAAATGTACCCGGTGCCGCCACGCGCCGAGACCTACAGCACCACCGAACAGATCATCGGCGAGTATTTCGCCAAGCATGGCGACAGGGCCGACTGGGTGCTAGCGAGTAAAGTCGCCGGGCCGGGCAACGGCATCGGTTATATCCGCGGCGGCCAGCTCAAGCATAACCGCGCGCACATCACCGCCGCCCTGGATGCCAGCCTCAAGCGCCTGCGCACCGACTGGATCGATCTGTACCAACTGCATTGGCCGGAACGCCCGACCAATTTCTTCGGCCAGCTCGGCTACAAGCACCAGGACGGCGACTTCACGCCACTGGAAGAAACCCTCGAGGTGCTCGACGAGCAAGTCAAAGCCGGCAAGATCCGCCATATCGGCCTATCCAACGAAACACCCTGGGGCACCCTGAAATTCCTGCTGCTGGCTGAGCAGCGCGGCTGGTCGCGCGCGGTATCGATCCAGAACCCCTATAACCTGCTCAACCGCAGCTTCGAAGTGGGTCTGGCGGAAATCGCCATCCGCGAGGACTGTGGCTTGCTGGCCTACTCGCCCTTGGCCTTCGGCATGCTCTCGGGCAAATATGAAGGCGGCGCGCGCCCGGCCAATGCGCGTCTCAGCCTGTTCAGCCGTTTTGCCCGCTACACCAACCCGCAAGCCGAAGCGGCCTGCTCGCGCTATGTGGCCCTGGCCCGCGAACATGGCCTTGATCCAGCGCAAATGGCCTTGGCGTTCGTCACCGCACAACCCTTCGTCACCAGCAATATCATCGGCGCAACCAGCCTCGAACAACTGGACAGCAACCTGGCGAGCGCGCAACTGCGGCTTTCCGACGAAGTACTGGCCGGGATCGAAGCCATTCATACTCAACAACCCAACCCCGCCCCTTAAAGCAGCGATCGTTGCCCACCACCGGTATCGCGCCGCGATGCCAGGCGGTCGGCCAATCGGGTCGGCTCAGGCAGGCGGTAATGGCGCACACAGGCCATCACCAGTTCCGGCGCACGCTCGAGACTTACGCGGTGGCCCGGCGATACGATCAGCGGTCGCACGCCGTGCTTGCTGCGCAGCACCCAGCCGATTGTCCGGCCGCGTCGATCCAGCAATGGCACCCGCGCCCCGCGCTGCTGCTGTAGCGGAGCATGGCTGCCGGTAAGGATCTTCTTCGCCACGCCTATAGTCGGCAGACCGCTCACCACCCCTAGATGCGCGGCGATACCCAAGCCGCGCGGATGGGCGATGCCATGCCCGTCGACAAATACTAGATCAGGCTCACGGGGCAACCCCGCCAGCGCCTGCAGCAATGCCGGCAATTCGCGGAAAGACAGCAGACCTGGCACATAAGGCATGCTCGTTGGGATACGCGCGACGCATTCGGCCACCGGTTCGAGGGTCAAGGCATCGAGCAAAACCGCTGCGGCGCGGGTGATCGAACCGCCCTCTTCGAAGCCGACATCTACGCCGGCGAAGCGTTGTAGCGGCGGATAATCGTCCTCCAGCCGTACTTGTTCGGCCAGCCGCGCCTGCATGGTTCGGGCAGCGGCTATGCTGCCATCCCAGCCGGCGAATGGCTCTGCGGCGAGTTCACTCAGGGAGATCATGGCGCCCTCCAGATAGTTGTCCGTTGGAACGCCATGGCGACCTGCAAGTTCGCCGCGCGAAATGCAGTGATCGGCAGCTGGACGCTTACAGCGAGCGGGCGATGATTTCTTTCATGATCTCGTTGGTGCCGGCATAGATCCGCTGCACCCGCGCATCGGCCCAGGCCCGCGCCACCGGGTATTCCCACATAAAGCCGTAACCACCATGCAGCTGCACGCACTCGTCGAGTACCTTGCACTGCAAGTCGGTGCCCCAGTACTTGAGCATGGCTGCGGTCGGCACATCCAACTTGCCCTGCAGGTGCAGCTCCAGGCAGCGATCGACGAACACCCGACCGACCTGGATCTCGGTCGCCATCTCGGCCAGCTTGAAGCGGGTGTTCTGAAAGTCCGCGATGGCTTTGCCGAACGCTTTGCGCTCACGGGTGTAATCCAGCGTCCACTTCAGCGCCGCCTCGGCCGAAGCCAGGGCGCCGACCCCCACGGTCAGGCGCTCCTGGGGTAGCTCCTGCATCAGATAGGCGAAGCCCATGCCGGCCTGGCCGAGCAGATTTTCCTTGGGCACCCGTACGTCCTGGAAGAACAGCTCAGAGGTGTCCTGAGCCTTCATCCCGACCTTTTCCAGGCGCTTGCCCTTGGCGAAGCCCGGGGAGTCGGCCTCGACCAGAAACAGACTGGTGCCCTTTGCGCCGGCCTGCGGATCGGTCTTGGCCACCACTATCACCAGGTCGGCCAGGTAACCGTTGGTGATAAAGGTCTTGGA
>CAMPJN010000577.1 GCA_946886875.1 uncultured Pseudomonas sp. | reverse complement strand
ACGAGGAGTATTACGCTCAGGCGCCGGGGCGCGAGTTGATGCTGCAATCCTTGCTCAGCCAGTTGCTGGTGTGGATCGGCCGCCGCGCGTTGCAGCAGGAACAGGCCGCTGCCAGCCAGCCGGATCGTGGTCGTGAGCATCTGCAGGGCTTCACCCAGCTGCTAGAAACGCATTTTCGCCAGCACCTGCCGATCGAACATTACGCCAGTGCCCTGGGCATCAGCGCCGCGCATTTGAATGCGCTGTGCCGACGCCTGGCCGGCCAGTCGGCGTTGCAGATGATCAATCAGCGCCTGTTGTTGGAAGCCAAGCGCTGCCTGGTCTACACCGCCATGACCATCAATCAGGTGTCGGACAGCCTGGGATTTTCCGAACCGGCGTATTTTTCCCGGTTCTTCAAGCGTGGCACCGGCCAGTCGCCGAAAACCTTTCGTGTGCAGCGCTAATTTTGCAAAGGCTAATCTGATGAACATCGACACCCGCATCAAATTTCGCCATCTGCTGTGTTTCCTCGAAGTGGCGCGCCAGGGCAGTCTGGCGCGGGCCGCCGACAAGCTGGCGGTGAGCCAGCCGGCGATCTCCAAGACCCTCAAGGAACTGGAGACGTTGCTCGCCGCCAGCCTGTTCGAACGCAGCAAGAGCGGCGTCGCCCTGACCGAGGCCGGGGTGGCTTTTATGCGTTATGCCGGGCCTTGCGTGCAGGCTCTGCGCGAAGGGGTCGACAGCCTGCGCTGCGGCGACTATGCGGCGCAGACGATCAGGCTCGGCGTGCTCTCGACGGTCGAGAGTCTGCTGGTGCCGGAAGTGGTGCGGCGCCTGCACGAGCGGCATCCGGCACTGGCGGTCACTGTGGTTACCGGGCCGAGCGCCTACCTGCTGTCGCAGCTGCGCGTCGGCGAACTGGATTTGGTGGTCGGGCGCATGACCGACAGCCCGCAGATCCAGGGCCTGAGCTTCGAGCATCTGTACAGCGAATCCATGACCCTGGTGGTGCGCGCCGGCCATCCGCTGTTGACGGGAGCCTTGCAGCGCGGACAACTGGAGGATTATCCGCTGGTGCTGCCGCTGGCCGGCACCACCATCCGCCAGTATGCCGACAGCCTGTTCGTGCAATGCGGCATCGCCCAATCGCGGCAGCGTCTGGAAACCTTGTCGGTGGCCCTGAGTCGGCGTTATGTGCTGTGCAGCGAGGCGATCTGGGTCGCGCCTCTGGATGCGGTGCGCCTGGATCTGCGTAAGGGCGAGCTGGTCGAGTTGGAGCTGGGCATCCAGGAGCCGGGCGGCTCTGTGGGTATCTGCAGCAATGCCACGCTGCCGTTATCGCCGGCCGCGCAGAGTTGCCTGGAGATGCTGCGTGGAGTGGGGCGGGACTATCGAGAGGGAAGTTATCCATAACCCTGCGGTTATGGATGCTCGGCGCATTTTCAGTTTTCGCTCAGTGCCAGCTGACCGAGACTGTGCGCCACGGCCTGCCATTCAGGCCCCCATCAGTCGAATCAAAGGAGCCCGATATGCTCGATGCGGACAACCGTCGCTTCGTCATTCGTGACCGCAACTGGCACCCGAAAGCCTTCACCCCGGACTACAAGACCTCGATCGCCCGCTCGCCGCGCCAGGCGTTGGTGAGCATTCCGCAATCGATTTCCGAGACCAGCGGGCCGGATTTCTCGCACCTGAAACTGGGCCAGCACGACAACGACCTGCTGCTCAATTTCAATAACGGTGGCCTGCCGGTCGGCGAGCGCATCCTGATTTGCGGCCGGGTCATGGACCAGTACGGTAAACCACTACCGCATACCCTGGTGGAGATGTGGCAAGCCAACGCCGGTGGCCGCTATCGACACAAGAACGACCGCTACCTGGCGCCGCTCGACCCCAACTTCGGCGGGGTCGGCCGCACCCTGACCGACAGCCAGGGCAACTACAGCTTCCGCACCATCAAGCCCGGGCCCTATCCCTGGCGCAACGGCCCCAACGACTGGCGCCCGGCGCATATCCATGTCTCGCTAAATGGTCCGTCGATCGCCACCCGGCTGATCACCCAGCTGTACTTCGAGGGCGACCCGCTGATTCCGCTGTGCCCGATCGTCAAGTCGATTGCCAATCCGGAAGCGGTGCAGACGCTGATCGCCAAGCTCGATATGGGTATGGCAAATCCGATGGATTGCCTGGCCTATCGCTTCGACATCGTTCTGCGCGGTGAGCGCCAGACCCACTTCGAGAATCGTTAAGGAGCAGCCCCATGCCCGTTCAACTGCTACCAGAAACCCCTTCGCAAACCGCCGGCCCCTTTGTGCATATCGGCCTGGCCCTGGCCGCCGCCGGCAACCCGCCCCGGGAGCTGGAAATCTACAACCAAATGGCCAAGGCCGGTGCGCCGGGCCA
The DNA here is from genome assembly GCA_946886875.1 of uncultured Pseudomonas sp. The sequence continues at coordinate 215 of CAMPJN010000577.1, read as the reverse complement.
GCACATAGTGCTGATCGGTCAGGTCTACGATGGCAACGGCCACCTGGTGCGCGACTCCTTTCTGGAGTTCTGGCAGGCCGACCATCAGGGCCATTACGACCCGCTGTTCGATCCGGAAAAACCCTTCAACGGCTTCGGCCGCAGCGCTACCACTTTCGATGCCGGCAGCGAGTGGACGGTGCAGACGATCAAGCCCGGCGTGGTGCGCAACGCCG
>CAMPJN010000576.1 GCA_946886875.1 uncultured Pseudomonas sp. | reverse complement strand
AGCGGATTCCCGATATGCGCATGGGCGATATCCAGGAAACCGGCGCCGAACTGGTAGCCGTCGGCTGCCCGCAATGCACCGCGATGCTCGAAGGCGTAGTCGGCCCGCGGCCGGAGGTCAAGGATATTGCCGAGCTGGTGGCGGACGTATTGATCGAGGGCGCGGTCGAGGCAAAGAAGCCCGCGCCGGCCAAAGCTAAGATCGCGGAGGTGAACCCATGAGCGAGATTATCCGCCGCGACCCACGCGCCGAGTGGATAGCGCGCAACCGTCTGCATCCGCTGCACGCGACCATGCAGAAGGCTGAATCCAGCTGGCTGAGCGCCGCTGGCGTACTGCGCAAAAATCCTCATGCGGTCGGTTTTATCGGCCCCAACGGCATCAAGCGCATCGACCGCTCCGGCGTCCAGCAGGGCGGCGCGGGCAAACGCAGCAGCGCGAGCGAAGTGGTACAGCTGCCGCTGCATGTGGTCGAGCAACCGGCGTTCCACATCGTGGTGGTGCCGGATATGGTCGGCGGCCGCCTGAGCAGCCACGACAAGGATCTGCTTGGCCTGGCCCACAAGCTGGCCGGCAACGGCGGCGCTGTGGTCGCGGTGATCTTTGGCGAGCATAAGGAAAGCGCTTTCGACTGCAACGGCGTCGACCGCTTGCTGCAGCTCACAGGCGAGGCCTTCGAGGGTTACGCCCCCGAGGCTCGCATACTGGCTTTAAGCGCGGTGGAAAGCCAGTTGGCGCCGCGCCACTGGCTGCTGCCCGACAGCCGCACCGGCGGCGGTGAACTGGGTCGGCGCTTAGCCGCCAAGCTCGGCGAACGCCCGGCGACGCGGGTCTGGCAGGTGGCCGATGGCATCGCCAGCGGCCGTGCCGGTGCCGGCCGCGAAGATCTGATCCGGCAAGCGCCGCGGCTGATCCTGGCCGCCGCCGAATGCGCCGAGCCGGTCAGCGAAACCCGTCATGAAGTGCGGCCAATCGACCTCAGCGAAGCAATAGTCCGCCATCTGCCGCGTATCCAGAATCTCGGCGCGGTGGCGGTGGACCCGGCACAGATTCCCATGGCCGAGGCCGAGTTCATTCTCTCCGGCGGCAACGGGGTCAAGGACTGGGAGCTGTTCCACCAGGCCGCCAAAGCCCTGGGCGCCACCGAAGGCGCTTCGCGCGTCGCGGTGGACGATGGCTTTATGGGCCGCGAGCGCCAGGTTGGCGCCTCCGGTATCTGGGTCAGCGCGCGGGTCTATGTAGCCGTCGGTATCTCCGGGGCGATCCAGCACCTGCAAGGCATAGGCGCTTGCGACAAGGTGGTGGCGATCAACCTGGACCCCACCTGCGACATGATCAAACGCGCCGACCTCTCGGTGATCGGCGACTCGGCGGCGATTCTGCAGGCGTTGATCGAGCGGGTCGCCGCCCATCGTCAGGGAGCGGCTCGTGATGCGGCTTGAAGACATAGACGCCCGTAGGTTGGTGCTGAGCGCAGCGAAGCCCAACAGGCACCACTCCGAACCGTTGGGCTTCGCATGCTCAGCCCAACCTACAAACCTGGCCTCGTCGCTTCAGCTTTCGCGGTCAAGACCGCTCCTACAGGTGAGCCATGACTGATCTGAATACCATCGCCCTGGTTTCCATAGGCGCGCACCCGGCCTCGGGTCGCCCTCGGCGTGCCGAGCAGGATGCCCGCGCAGTAGAGCTGGGTTTGCGTTTAAGCGGCGACAGGCTGCAACTGTTGCACGCCGGCGACCCCAAGGAAGATGCCCTGCGCGCTTACCTGGGCATGGGCCTGAGTGGCATTACCGTGCTCGAGCAAGCGCCCGGCAGCGATGCCCTGCCCGCCCTGGCCACATACCTCGACAATGCCGGCGCGCAGTTGGTACTGACCGGCAGCCAGGCGGAAACCGGCGAAGGCTCCGGCATGCTGCCCTACCTGCTGGCGGAACGCCTGGGCTGGCCCCTGGTGGTCGGTCTGGCGGAAGTGGAGAAGGTGGAGAACGGTATGGCGCAAGTGCTGCAGGCATTGCCCCGCGGCCAACGGCGACGCCTGCAGGTGCGCCTGCCGTTTATCGCCAGCGTCGACAACGCCGCGCCAGTGGCCCGGCAAAGCGCCTTCGGCCCAGCCCGACGCGGACAGGTGCAAGGTCGCGAGACCGCCCTGGTCGCGGACTCGCTGCTCGCCGAAGCCCAACTGCAACCGGCACGGCCACGGCCCAAGCGGTTGAAGATGATCAAGGCCAAAACCGGCGCCGAACGGATGAAAGCGGCCACCGCCAAGGCTTCCGGTGGTGGCGGTCAGGTGCTCAAGGACGCCTCGCCACAAGCCGGCGCCGAGGCTATCTTCAAGTTATTGCTCGACGAAGGCGTACTGCGCTAAGCGCAGGGCCACTGGAGGATTCAACCATGATGCATGCCGACCTGATCGACCAAGAGGACTTCCGCGAGCGCCTGGTGGCGCTGGGCCTGTCCATTCCACCCGGCGTCAGCGCCGATCAGGCCTGCGAATATGCGGTCAGCGGTTTGAGCCCGGAGCGAGCGCTGGCCCTGCGCCGGCTGGTCGAGGAACTACTCGGCGGCAGCGCCACCCTGCTGCCGACCGTGCGCGAAGCGATTTCG
>CAMPJN010000575.1 GCA_946886875.1 uncultured Pseudomonas sp. | reverse complement strand
CGTTCGGCGACGGCGCCTACGATGCCACACATAGTCTTCTCCTTAAGCGTCGACGGCGGCGCAGATCAGGTTCACCCCGCGCGCCGTCAACTGTTCACGGGCCTCATCGCTGAGGCGCTCGTCGGTAATCAGGGTATGGATGCTGCTCCACGGCAGCTCCAGGTTGGGAATCTTGCGGCCGATCTTGTCGCTCTCGACCATCACCACCACTTCGCGCGCCACCTCGGCCATCACCCGCGACAGGCCGAGCAGTTCGTTGAAAGTGGTGGTGCCGCGCATCAGGTCGATGCCGTCGGCACCGATAAACAGCTGATCGAAATCGTAGGAACGCAGCACCTGCTCGGCGACCTGGCCCTGGAAGGATTCCGAATGCGGGTCCCAGGTGCCGCCGGTCATCAACAGCACCGGCTCGTGTTCCAGCTCGCTGAGGGCGCGGGCCACGTTCAGCGAGTTGGTCATCACCACCAGGCCCGGCTTGTGCCCCAGCTCTGGGATCATCGCCGCCGTGGTGGTGCCGCTGTCGATGATGATCCGCGCATGCTCGCGGATCCGCGCCACTCCCGCGCGGGCGATGGCCTGTTTGTACTGGGAAATCGGCTGGCTGCCGTCGCCGATCAGCTCCTGGGGCACGGGTACCGCACCGCCATAGCGGCGAAGCAACAGGCCGTTCTTTTCCAGGGCGGCGAGGTCTTTGCGAATGGTCACTTCGGAGGTGGCGAAAGCTTTCGACAACTCATCCACACTCACCTCGCCCTGCTCGGCGAGCATGGCGAGAATGGTATGGCGACGTTGCGGAGTGTTGCGTTTCGACATGTTAAGTTTCGATTCGAAAGTTACAGGGGCGAATCAAAACCTAATGAAGCTTTTACGTCAAGCCTGAAAACGACCAAAGGCCGTAGTTGTTTCACTTCTTGGTCGGACGCTTCCAACCTTCGATATTGCGCTGCTTGGCGCGGCCGACGGCCAGGGTATTGGCCGGCACATCGCTGGTCACCACCGAACCTGCGCCGGTGGTGGCGCGGTCGCCGAGGGTCACAGGCGCTACCAGGGCGCTGTTGGAGCCGATAAATACGTCCTCGCCCAGCACTGTCCTGAACTTGTTGGCGCCGTCGTAGTTGCAGGTGATGGTGCCGGCGCCGATGTTAGTCCGCGCGCCGATTTCAGCATCGCCCAGGTAGGAAAGGTGGCCGGCCTTGGCACCTTCGCCGAGGGTGGCGTTCTTCAGTTCGACGAAATTGCCGACATGCGCCTTGGCGCCGAGCACGCTGCCGGGGCGCAGACGGGCGAAGGGGCCACAGTCGCTGCCCTCACCCATTTCGGCGCCTTCCAGATGGCTGTTGGCTTTGACCATGGCGCCTTTGCGCAGGGTGCTGTTCTTGATCACGCAATTCGGGCCGATCTCGACGCCATCCTCGATCACCACCCGGCCTTCGAGAATCACGTTGATGTCGATCAGCACGTCGCGACCAACGCTGACTTCGCCGCGCAGATCGAAACGCGCCGGGTCGAGCAGGGTCACGCCCTGTGCCATCAGTTGGCGGGCCGCGCGCTGTTGATAGTGGCGTTCCAGCTCGGCGAGCTGGATGCGGTCGTTGGCACCCTGCACTTCCATGGCATCCAACGGCTGTTCGGTGGCGACTATCAGACCATCGGCCACCGCCATGGCGATCACGTCGGTGAGGTAATACTCGCCCTGGGCATTACTGTTGGATAAACGGCCGAGCCAGTCGCCGAGAAGCTTGCCTGGCACCGCGAGGATGCCGGTGTTGCCTTCGCAAATCTGCCGCTGCTCGGGGGTGGCGTCCTTATGCTCGACAATCGCCTGCACCACGCCGCTGGCATCACGGACGATACGGCCATAACCAGTAGGGTCGTTAAGGTCGACGGTAAGCAAGGCCAGCTGGCGCTCGCCGACTTTCTCCAGCAAACGCTCAAGGGTTGCGGTTTCGATCAGCGGCACATCGCCGTACAGAATCAGCACGCGCTCGGCAGTCAAAGCCGGCAGCGCCTGGGCCACGGCATGGCCGGTGCCCAATTGTTCGCTTTGCAGCACAAAGTTCAGGTCGTCCGCAGCCAGTCGCTCGCGTACCAGTTCCGCACCATGGCCGATCACCACATGAATACCTTGCGGCTTGAGCTGGCGTGCCGTGTCTATGACATGGCCAAGCATGGATTTACCGGCAACCGGATGCAGCACTTTCGGCAACGCCGAGCGCATACGGGTGCCTTGGCCGGCGGCGAGAATCACGATATCGAGGGACATAGAGGGTAGATCCTGAACGACCCCGAGCAGTCGGCGGCGGATGCGCCACGGGCTTCAGGGTTATTAACGGCGGAAAAAGAAAAAGGGTAGCCAAGGCTACCCTTTTACCTACACAGATTGAAGCCGGTGGCTTAACCGCCGAACTTCTTGCGCAGCTGCTGGACGGTGCGCAACTGAGCTGCGACCTCGGCCAGGTGAGCGGCTGCGGAACCGTAATCGAACTCCGCGCCTTTCTCGTTCAGGGCCTTCTCGGCCGCCTTGAGGGCTTCCTGAGCAGCAGCTTCGTCGATATCGGCAGCGCGCTGCACGGTATCGGCGAGGACTTTCACCACACTCGGCTGAACTTCCAGGAAGC
>CAMPJN010000574.1 GCA_946886875.1 uncultured Pseudomonas sp. | reverse complement strand
GTTCCTTCTTGCCGACCAGCTTGAGGTCGTGGCGGTCGGTCGGGCCGAAGATCATAAAGGCCTCGTCGAAGAAGCCGACGCCCGAGGTGACGAAGTCCGGAGTGTCATAGGCGATATTCGGCGCACGACGCACCCGGCGCTGGCCGACCAGGTATTGCCAGGCGGCGCGCTTGCCCGGGTCCATGTCCCAGTGGGTCATCAGACCTTCACCAGCTTTGGAGGACGGCTGTTCAGTGGCCAGTTTGCCGATCCGGAATTTGCCGGCAAAGGTCTCCAGGCTGCCCTCCTTGAAGTAGTAGGGATCCTGGTACCAGAAGCGCGCGCGGGTGGCCTGGATCTTCTTGCCGCCGGCGGTCATCAGCCAGGTGTCAAAGGGCGCGTAAAAGGTGTCGGCCCCCTGCCAGGACAGGCGGTAGTTCCACAGCGCCTCGGCACCGTTTTGCGGCAATGGGAAGGGAATGCCTCCGTAGGCACCACTGACTTTCTCGGTTTCCACATCCAAAGTGGCACGGGTGGCGTTCTGCATTGTGTTGTCGTACACCCACTGCGGCGCCGCGGCGCTACGCCGGGTCGGATAGACGTCCAGGCGGTAGTCCGGGTATTTCTTCAGCAGCGCCTGGGTGCCCTCGGCCAACTGCTCGGCGTACTGCGCCATATTGTTCGCGCTAACCGAGAACAGCGGTTTGTCAGCGGCGAACGGATCGGCACGCTTGTCGCCGCTCTGGTAACCGGCCGGCGCCTCGGTGTAGCCGCCGGTCCATTCCGGAATGGTGCCGTCGGCATTGCCCGCGCGCTCGCCGCCCAGGGGAGTGAGGTCGGCATTGAGTCGCGCGGCTTGTTCAGGAGAGACCGCAGCTTGCACCAGGCCAGCGGTCAATAAGGCAATGGTCAGGGCCGAAATACGCAAGGAAGATTTGCTTTGCATGGCGAATAAAACCTCTTATTAGAATGTGGTTTTCACGTAGACGGAGACGAAATCGCGGTCGGCCAGCGACTGCTCGTAGCTGAAGTTGCCGTCTTCACGCAGCCCGGCGCCCTTCTTGCCGAAGAAGTTCACGTAGTTGACGCCGAAGTCCCAACGCTGCAGGTAGGTGGCCTTAAGGCCGATGCTCCAGTCGCCGGCGTGGCTGTTACCGAAACCAGCTTTGCTTACCGCCGAGGAACGCCCGTCGAGCACCACACCCAGGCCCACCGGTACGCTCAGGTCAAGGCCGTCGGCCACCTGGAAGTACGCTGGCTCGGCCAATATGCGCAGCGCCGTGGCGTCGCGGGTGGTGTTGGAATCCAGCGCCGCGCGGTTGTCGGTGACACTCAGGGTGCGGTTCCAGGCCAACTCGGCGATTACCGAACCGCCATCCCAAAGCTGGTTGGGCGACAGCAGATAGATGGTCGAGAGGTTGATGTGCGCGGTCTTGCCCTTGGCGTAGAGCGCGTCGCCGTTGTTGTCCGCAGCCATGCCGGGCAATACCACCTGCAGGTTGCTGACCAGCGGTGCGTCCCAGCGCAGCGAGGCCTCACCGGCGAAGTTGAATGGGCCGGAGGCGGTGGAGAAGCTGGCGCCGAGGGTCTTGATGTCTTCGGCATAAACCTGGCGGTAGGAACTGAGGAACGGCAGGCCGGTGGCACCGAACGCCGCGCCGTCCAGGTAGGCGTAGAGACCGCTGGGCGCTTTGTCGTGGTACTGGGCAGCGTAGAAGCCGAGTTCCAGCTCGGTGCCTTCCGGCTTGTAGCGCAGTTGCATACCGCCCTGCCCGGAGTTCTTGGCTTCGATATCGCTGGCGTGCACCGTCTCGTTACCGAACACCTGGGTCCAGGAACCGGAGCCTTCGCCGATGCCATCGTTATCGCTCAGGTAACTACCCGCGCCCGGCAGCGCGGAGCGCTCCCACTCGAATTGGTAGTAAGCGCCGACCGACAGCTGCGGGTTGATCTGCAATTGCCCGGAGACTTGATTGACCGGCCGCAGGATTTCCTTGAACTGGGTGCCCGGCACACTGAGCAGCTTGACGATATCACTCGGCCCCTGGGCATTGGCGATGCCGTTGCCGCCGTAGAACAGGCTCTCACCGTAGATCAGGCTGTGTCGGCCGAGGCGCAGGGTGCCCTGACTCGACTCGCCAACGGAGCCACGGACGAACACGAAGGCGTCGAGAATCTCGGCGTCGCGACCGTGCAGATCGCGGGTGTCGTCGAGGAAGTCGCGCTGCAGGCTGCTGTCGGTGTCCTGGTTGTAGATGTCGTCATACCAGGCCGCGCCACTGATGCGCAGACCATAGTTCTGGGTGCTCAGATCGAACTCGGAAAACACGTCCAGACGATTGGAAACCAGGCCGCGGTCGAAGTTGTTGTCGCCCTGGCTCTGGATATTCTGATAAAGCCCGCCGGCCGTCGGCGAATCGGTGATGGCGCTGTCCTGCCCTTGCAGGCGGTAGGCCAGGCTGTATTTGATGGTGTTGTCCCAGCGTGCACGCCATTGCGAGTCGCCCAGGTCGAATTGCATCGCACTGGCGCTCGAAAATGGCAGCGCGGCGCAGATGGCGGTGGCTAGTGCGGCACGCGTGAAAGTGGCAAGACCTCTGTGGTTGTTCATGGCTTTCCTCATTGTTCTTATTATCGAAA
>CAMPJN010000573.1 GCA_946886875.1 uncultured Pseudomonas sp. | reverse complement strand
CCGAAACCGGCCTGATGGAAGACATCACCACCGCCGCCCAGCACCTGCTCAGCCTACGCCGCTCCGGCGCCTTGATCGCCATCGACGACTTCGGTACCGGCTACTCCTCGCTGAGCTATTTGAAAAGTCTTCCGCTGGACAAGATCAAGATCGACAAGAGCTTCGTCCAGGATCTGCTGGAAGACGAAGACGACGCCACCATAGTGCGCGCCATCATCCAGCTGGGTAAGAGCCTGGGCATGCAGGTAATCGCCGAAGGGGTGGAAACCGCCGAGCAGGAGGCCTATATCATCGCTCAGGGCTGTAACGAGGGGCAGGGCTACTTCTACAGCAAACCGCTACCGGCACGCGAACTGGCGCTGTACCTCAAGCAGGCGCGCCGCCTGAATACCAAGGCCAACCCGGCCACGCTCTAGATTCATTCAATCGCAGGGTTCAGCCAACTGGCTCAAACCTGCGTCCGCTATCCAGCAACGCCTCAATGTCCGTCCATCCAAATGCCAGGCGCTGAGCAATCGCGTAATCGGCGCAGCGGCGCGCATCTACAACTCCGCATGATTCTCCGTGACACCGTGGTTCGCCTTGCCATCAAGGCATAGTGGCGTTCCAAAGGCATTTCCACACAATTGCAGCGACCTGGCGCACGACACGCCAGGACGAATTTGCAACGATCCTTTGCACAAAATGCAAATCTTTCGCATTATGTTTCAGCTTCCGTTGCGCAGTTTCTGCGTACGAACCCTCGCTCAACACCATGTAAAGGACTCAACCATGCTTCGTATGCCCCTGGCCTCCGCCAGCCTGCTCGCCATTGCCATCAGCCTCACCGGGTGCGGCGAAGACCAGGCGCCTGCCACCACCAGCCAGACCGCAGCGCCTGCGGCCAGCACTGCCCCGGTCGCAGCCGCGCAGTTCGATGAAGCCGCCGCCAAAGCCGTGGTGGTTCATTACGCCGACGTCGCCCTGGCCGTGTTCAGCGATGCCGCCAGCACCGCTAAGAACCTGCAGTCGGCCGTCGACGCCCTACTCGCCAACCCGAGCGAGGAAACCCTGAAAGCGGCCCGCGAAGCCTGGCTGGCAGCCCGCGCCCCCTATATGCAAAGCGAAGTGTTCCGCTTCGGCAATGCCGTGGTCGACGACTGGGAAGGCCAGCTCAACGCCTGGCCGCTGGATGAAGGCCTGATCGACTACGTCGCCGCCGACTATGAGCACACCACCGGTGCAGCCGGCGCCACTGCCAATATCGTCGCCAACACGGAAATCCAGGTCGGTGAAGACAAGCTTGACGTCAGCCAACTGACCGGCGAAAAACTCGCCAGCCTGAACGAGCTGGGCGGTTCCGAAGCCAACGTCGCCACCGGCTACCACGCCATCGAGTTCCTGCTCTGGGGCCAGGACCTGAACGGCACCAACCCTGGCGCCGGCGAGCGTCCAGCCAGCGACTTCGTGGTTGGTGAAGGCTGCACCGGCGGCAACTGCGAACGCCGCCGCGACTACCTGAAAGCCGCCACCGCGCTGCTGGTCAGCGACCTGGAAGAAATGGTCGCGCAGTGGCAGCCGAACGTTGCCGACAACTACCGCGCGACCCTGGTTGCCGAATCGGCCGAGAACGGCCTGCGCAAGATGTTGTTTGGCATGGGCAGCCTGTCCCTCGGCGAGCTGGCCGGTGAGCGCATGAAGGTCGCCCTGGAAGCCAACTCCACCGAAGACGAGCACGATTGCTTCAGCGACAACACCCACAACTCGCACTTCTACAACGGCAAGGGCGTGCGTAACGTCTACCTCGGCGAATACAAGAAAGTCGACGGCACCCTGCTCAGCGGCCCGAGCCTGTCCGCCCTGGTAGCCAAGGTCGACCCAGCCGCAGATGAAGCCCTGAAAGCCGATCTGGCCGCCAGCGAAGCCAAGCTGCAAGCTCTGGTGGACAGTGCCGAGAACAACAACCAGCATTTCGACCAACTGATCGCCGCCGATAACGCCGAAGGTCAGCAGATCGTCCGCGACGCCATCGCCGCCCTGGTCAAGCAGACCGGCTCCATCGAGCAGGCCGCCGGCAAGCTCGGGATCAGCGATTTGAACCCGGACACCGCCGACCACACGTTCTGATAGCACGCGGTAAGCAGCCGATGCGTCTTGCGACGCATCGGCTTTTTTTTTGGTTCTTCGCGGAGTTTCAGGGAAAGTGCCGATTGCCACCGGACTGGCAAATTTGTGTGCGTATCGGCGGAGGACTTGGCATGGCCCATTACCGTGTGTGCTGAACGTTTGGGTTGCGCCCCTCACGGGCGCCACACCTTTCTTGCTTGCCCAAGAAAGGTGTGCCAAAGAAGGGCACCCGACATCCGGGTTTCGCTTCGCTCAACTTCCCTCGCTCCGGTGCCGCTCCGGGGGCCGGCTTACATGGGCCATCCCTGGCCCATTAAGCCTCTCGCCGCATCCATGCGGCTCGTCCCCTACGCAACACCTGCGCTCGGCCTCCTGACGGGACCGGGTCGCGAGCTTGCAGAATTTGCGCAGAATTTGAATTAGAGGCGTCTGAGCTTTTGCTCTTGAGCAGCGATCGCACAGACGACGCCCAAGTCCCCTTCAGGAGGCCGAGTGGAATCGCCGCGTAAGGGGTTGAGCGACATGGATG
>CAMPJN010000572.1 GCA_946886875.1 uncultured Pseudomonas sp. | reverse complement strand
ATGCCATGAAGGAACAAATAGGGTTGGACCGCCTTACCGGTCTCATTGCCTTTGCCCGCGCCGCTTCCCTGGGCAGCTATACCGCCGCGGCCCGCGAGTTGTCTGTCTCACCGTCGGCCGTCAGCAAAAGCCTGCAGCGCCTTGAGCAGCACTTCGAACTCAAGCTGTTTAGCCGGACGACCCGCTCGCTCACCCTGACGCCAGAAGGACGGGATTTGTACGAGCGGGCATTGCGCATTTTGCGCGAGGTGGAAGATATCGATCAGGCCGCCGTTGCCTCTCGGGCCGAGCCTTCCGGCACCTTGAAGGTCACCGCGCCACCGCCTATCGGCCTGAACATCCTGGCGCCGGCCATTCCCAAGTTTCGCGAGCGTTACCCCAAGCTCGCCATCGACCTGCGTCTGGGCGACCAGTTTTCGGACATCATCGAGCAAGGCATCGACGTAGCGATACGCGTGGGCAATCTGGCGGATTCGCGGCTGATCTCGAAAACCCTGGGGCCTCATCGGATAGCTGCTTTTGCTTCACCGGCTTACTTGGCCAGGCGTGGCACTCCGCTGGAACTCAGCGACCTGGCGCACCACGACTGCGTGAACTTTCGCTATCAGAGTTCAGGCCAAGCATTGCGCTGGCCGTTCCGTGTGGACGGTAAAGTGGTCGAGCTGGTACCGGACTCGGCCATTGTCATAGATGCCAGCGATGCCGTTGCAGCGGTGGTCGCAGCGGGTGGCGGAATAGGTATTTCGCCTACTTATGTGGCGGCTCCCTACGTGGCGCGCGGGCAATTAAAGCCGCTCTTTCCTGAGTTCACGGTGGACCGCTCTTCCATCACGGCGTTATGGCCGGAAAGTCGACGAGGCAGCCCCAACGTCAAAGCCTTTGTGGGTTTTCTCGGGGAGCTTTTCCCCACCCCTACAGCCTGGGACGAGATAGTGCGAAACGCTTGAATCTTTGCTTCTGGCCGGGTCCTGCCTATCGCGAACTGCTGGTTCAGGTCGCGAGCAACCTGCCAGGCTTCGACCCTATTCCGCAATGATCGCCCCCTGAACGAAGCGCGCCATATGGCAGTCGGAACAACAGAACCCTTGGCAAGAAACCTGGCTAATGCCCCTACGATCCGCTGCCTTCGCCGTGTTGTTCACCTTGGCTGCCAACCCTGCGGCTGCTGCGCAAGAGCCGCTGCGGCTGGAAAGCCTGCAACGCTGCGGCGACCTGCTGCAAAGCCGGCGCCAGGAGTGGTGCCTGACCGTGCGCGGGCTGGGTGAGGGAACGCCGCAACTGAAACTGGGGGCGAAGGCGATACCGGCGAGCGCTGTCCAGCGCGATGGAAAAAACCTCCGGCTGCGCCTGGACAGTGCCGATTACCAGAGCGGCCCGCTCTGGCTGGAGGACGGTCCGCGCGCCAGCAATGCGACCTGGCTGACCCTGCGCAACAGTCATGTATTGGCCGCCGGACCGGACGAGGTGGCGAAGAACATGGACGGCCTGACCACCTATGTCGATCTGGTCAGCGTGTTGATCGAGGAAAATCACGATGGCCTCAAGGAGGCTAAGCGTCTTGCCCGCAAGTACGGGGCGAAGGTGGTCGGCGGTATCGCCCCGCTGAATCTGCACCAGCTTCGCCTGCCAGTCAGCAACCTGCTGCAGCGCGACGCGCTGGTGCTGCGCCTGGGCAGCGAGACCAGCGTGGATGCCGTGGTGATCGAGGAGTCCGCGGCAGAAGAGACCGAGCAGGCAAGCCATGCGGAACCGCAGAAGCCGGCGCTGGACTCCGACGAATGGGCCGCTAACCGCTTTCTCGACGCGGTGAACTACTACCAGCAGCGCCTCCCTGGGCAGCAGCCGCCCATCCGACCGCATCCGGTGCGCATCGGTCTGATCGAGCGCGACGTGGATTTCGACACGGCGGATTTCGCCGACTACCTGGGCGCCTGCGCGCTGCCGCGCACCTGCGTCTACGCCCGCGATGCGGACACAGCGGACAACCACGGCACCACAGTCGCCGGCATCCTCGCCGCGCGCTGGGACAATGGCGGCAACACCGGCTTTCTCCGCGGCCTGGACAAGGCTAGCGGTGGCTTCGAGGTTATCGTCGAACGCAATTCCGATGCAGGGATCACCGCCAACATTGCCGCCTCGGTCAACCTCGTGGAGGACGGCGTGCGCGTGCTCAACTGGAGCTGGGGTATCCACCGCGTTGGCACCAAAGACGTCAAAGGCGATGAAGTGGACTCTCTGTTGCGCTCGGGCATTGCCATGGGAGGGTACGAGGAGCTGCTCGAGGAATTCTTTCTCTGGCTGCGCAAGGAGCATCCCGACGTGGTGGTGAATTCCGCCGGCAATGGCTCTTCGTTCTCGGGCAGCGATGAATACCGCCTGCCCTCCTCGTTCATCACCGAGCAATTGCTGGTGGTCGGCGGGCACCAGCGCAGCGAGCGCGCCGGGCTCGCCATCGACGACCCGGCCTATGTGGTCAAGCGCAGCTCCTCGAATATCGACATGCGCGTTGACATCACCGCGGCCGCTTGCGCCCATGCCTCGACCACCGACGCCGACCAGGACGCAGCGGTGCATTGCGGTACGTCCTACGCCACGCCCATGGTCGCGGGCCTGCTGGCGGCGATGCTGTCCATCAATCCGCAACTT
>CAMPJN010000571.1 GCA_946886875.1 uncultured Pseudomonas sp. | reverse complement strand
CCGGTCGGCGCCCTGATCGCCAACTACTTCTTCGACCCGAGCGCCCCGGACATCAAGACCCTGCAATACGTTGCTAGCGTCGCCACCATGTCCCACGCGCCTTTCATCGCTGCCGCCGGCCCGAAATTCTTCGGCCTGGAAAGCTTCGCCGGCCTGCCGGACCTGAAGGATCTGAAAGACCACTTCGAAGGCCCGCAGTTCGCCAAATGGCAGAGCTTCCGCGAGCAGGAAGACGCCCGTTACGTCGGCCTGACCGTGCCGCGCTTCCTCCTGCGCAACCCCTATGATCCGGAAGACAATCCGGTCAAGACCTTCGTCTACAAAGAGAACGTCGCCAACAGCCACGAGCACTACCTGTGGGGCAACACCGCCTACACCTTTGCTTCCAAGCTGACCGACAGCTTCGCCAAGTTCCGCTGGTGCCCGAACATCATCGGCCCGCAGAGCGGCGGCGCGGTAGAAGACCTGCCGTTGCACCACTTCGAAAGCATGGGCGAGATCGAAACCAAGATCCCGACCGAAGTGCTGGTCTCCGACCGTCGTGAATACGAACTGGCCGAAGAGGGCTTTATCGCCCTGACCATGCGCAAAGGCAGCGACAACGCCGCATTCTTCTCCGCCAACTCGGCGCAGAAGCCGAAGTTCTTCGGCATCAGCGCAGAAGGCAAGACCGCGGAGCTGAACTACAAGCTCGGCACCCAGCTGCCGTACCTGTTCATCGTCAACCGCCTGGCCCACTACCTGAAAGTCCTGCAGCGCGAGCAGATCGGCGCCTGGAAAGAGCGCACCGACCTCGAACAGGAACTCAACAAGTGGATCCGTCAGTTCGTCGCCGACCAGGAAAATCCGAGCTCGGAAGTGCGTAGCCGTCGTCCGCTGCGCGCCGCCCAAGTCATCGTCAGCGATGTAGAAGGCGAGCCTGGCTGGTACCGCGTCAGCCTCAACGTGCGTCCGCACTTCAAGTACATGGGTGCTGATTTCACCCTGTCGCTCGTCGGCAAGCTGGACAAGGAGTAAGCATCCTATGGCCGGGTACGGAAGCCTGTTCGAACGCCTCAGCGGCGAAGCCAGCCAACGTGCCGGCTGGAGCCGCGAGGTCGCCGTAATGGCATCGGTGGCGACCCACCTGGCCAAAATGCTCAGCACCCGGGCGGGCAGCGTGCAAACGCTGCCCGACTACGGGTTGCCAGATCTCAACGATATGCGCCTGTCGCTGCACGATTCGCTGCAGCAGGCGCGTATCGCTATCGAACGCTTTATCGAAGCGTACGAACCGCGTTTGCGCGAGGTGCGGGTGATTTCCCTGCCCCGCGACCACGACCCGCTGAGCCTGGCCTTTGCCATCGAAGGCCTGCTGGAAGTGGACGGTTTCAAACGCCAAGTCAGTTTCTCCGCGCGCCTGGACGGCAGCGGACAGGTCAAGGTCAATTAAGGAGAGCCCCATGTCCGGTAAACCCGCCGCCCGCCTCAGCGATCCAACCGCCTGCCCGATTCCCGGTCACGGCACCAACCCGATCGCCGCCGGCTCGCCCAACGTGCTGTTCGACAGCCTGCCCGCCGCCCGCCAAGGCGACCCCTCGGCCTGCGGCGGCGCCCTCGCAAGCGCGGTAATCCCGACAGTGTTGATCAACGGCATGCCGGCGACCACCGTGGGCACCGTGGGCAGCCATGGCGATGTGGTTGTGGCGGGTTCGGGGACGGTGATTATTGGCATGAGTGGGGGCGGCGCGGGGTTTAGCGCGCCTTCTGCCATGCCCGCGACTGCAGTGGCGGCAGCTGCGACGTCCAAAACTTCGGCTTCGGCTTCGGCTGAAACTTCGACTACGGCAACCGCAGCAACGGCGGTGGCAACGGCCTTGGTCGGCGCCTTGGTTCCAGCGGCGCAAGCGGCGGAGGCAACAACCGAAGAGCTGGACTACCGACTCAGTCTGAAACGCGGCGGTAATCGCATCCTGACGCCTCTACAAATTCCTGATTTCAAGGAATTGAAAGGTGGTTCAACGGAGAACAGCGAAACCATCGATTTCCTGGTGACCAATCGCAAGCAACCGGCGGATAGCCTGACGCTTGAAGTGCTCGATGGCAGCACCCTGTTATACACAGAGACCAACACCGCCACACTGCTGCCCGCTGGCGAGCATCTTTGGCAATGGGACGGTTATAACCAGACCGGTGTCCTCGATACCAAGGTACTGAAGAGCCCCAACCTAAAGGTGCGTTTGACGGCAGTAAAGGGTGGTCAGCAACAGATCGAAGAACTCGCGCTCAGCAATGACGCCGAAGAAATTGAGTGGGTCGATGCTCGAATTGATCGCTCGGCTCAGTTGGTTGAAATTACCCTGCGGCCAAGTTTTTCCGATGGAGGCGTATCGGGAAAGAACGCCAAGCTAACGGCAAAAACCTTCACCGAGTTGCAGACCATGGCCAAGGCGGGTATCGAACGTTACTGGTCGCGCGACGGCAGCCGTGCACAAGGCGTAGGCGCACCTATCCAGACGGCAAAGGGTGTTTACAAGGTTAAGGTGGTGGCGGATGTGAACACCGAGCCAAGCGCTAAGAATTTCCCGCTGATTTCCTCACTGAGCGCCGATTTTGGTCGCTCAACCAGTTTTGCCATGTTCAAGAAGATCTATCACAACCAGGGTT
>CAMPJN010000570.1 GCA_946886875.1 uncultured Pseudomonas sp. | reverse complement strand
TGCGCATCGCGTTGGCCAGTTCGGCGGTGAAGATGCCGGTAGGCACGGCGATGATCGAATAACCTGTGATCATCACCAGGGTGGCCAGCGCCTGGCCCAGCACGGTTTTCGGCACTATATCGCCGAAGCCCACGGTGGTCAGGGTAACCACCGCCCAGTAGATGCTTTTCGGGATGCTGGTAAAGCCGTTTTGCGGCCCCTCGATCACGTACATCAAGGTGCCGTAGATGATCACCAGGGTGGTGACGCTGAGCAGGAACACCACGATTTTCTGTTTACTGCCGCGCAGCGCCACCAGCAGGAAATTGGCCTGGCTCAGGTAGGGCGTGAGTTTGAGTACACGGAAAATCCGCAACATGCGGATCACCCGAATGATCAGCAGGTACTGCGCATCGGCGAAAAACAGCGCGATAAACGCCGGTAGCACCGCGAGCAGATCGATCAGGCCATAGAAGCTGAAAATATACTCGCGCGGCTTGGGGCTGATATAGATGCGCAGGATGTACTCGATGGCGAACAGCGCGGTAAAGCCCCACTCCAGGGCCATAAACAGGTCGCCGTAGTCTTGGTGCGCGGTTTCCACGCTATCGAGCATCACCACCACCAAGCTGGCCAGAATGGTCAGCAGCAGGTAGCGGTCGAAACGCTGCCCGGCCGGGGTGTTGGTAAAGAAAATGATGATATAGAGGCGCTGACGCCAATCCTGCAACTTATCCATGGGAACTCTGCTAACTCCGTGGTGGCGCGGGTCCGAGGGGTGGACGCGCGGGCGATGCGCGCCAGCCTAGGGAGTTTTGCTCGGGCGATGCAAGCTTTTGCCTCGTTGTATCGCAGGCGCACAGTCGGCGGCGGCGCTGATCAACAGACGCTGGCTGGCAGTGATCAGCCAGCAGGCGAGGATAAAGGGCAGGGTCAGGGCGGGCAGCCCCAGAGCGGCGAAGCCGGGTTGCAGCAGCGTCGCCAGCGCCATAGCCAGCAACGGCAACCAGGGACCACGCTGTACCTGGCTTACGGCTATGGCCGCCAGGGCTGCGTTATACCCATGTAGCCCGGCCAGGGCGCCGTGCTGCGGCCAGCCCAGGTGCAGGGCCAAACCAAGTCCAGCCGCCGAACCGAGCAGCGCCCAACAGGCGGCGCGTTTGTCAGCGAGCAGCAAGCCCAGTAATAGGCAAACCCCGGCCAATGGCTGGTCAAGAAAAACCACCTGACCCAGGCCACGGGCGATGGCAGTTAAAGCGTTTAGGCCGTCGAGCGTCGGGGTTTCGATTGCCGCGCCGCTGTGCAACTGCAACGGCAAGGCCAGCAGCGCCCAGCTCAGGGCGACAAAGGGCAGGGTAAAGGCGGGCAACCATTGCCGCTCGCGCATGCGCCGCATCCAGGGCGCCAGTAGCAGGCTGGAAAGACCGGCGCTAAGCATGATCAGCAAGGGCGCCAGGACAGGCTCCGCGAACTTCAGGCTGATCAGCAGGCCCAGCAGAATGCCGTTATAGCCATACAAACCGATCTCGATATCGGCTCGGGCATAACCGCGGCACTGGGCGACTAACTGGCTACTCAAACCACCGAGCAAGACCCCGCCGAGTAACCCTGGCGCGCTCAGGGCAATGGCCAACAACACCAGCGCGCCGCAGCCGGGGTGGCTCTGCAGAAAGATCTGGCTAAAGCCATTAAGCAGGGCGCGCAGGTGGGTTACAGCGAAGCGAGTCAGTGGCGGCATGCCGGCGAACCTGAATAAGCGCCCGAATAAAAAGAGGCACCCACCAGGGGCGTGGTGGGTGCCTGGAAACTGGCGATGCCAGGATGGGATTGAACAAACCTGAATCACCCGCCTCCCGTAGCAGCGGTCTTGGCCGCGATTGGCGATCCCTACGGGGCTAGGTAAGCGCCGGCATCCTAGGCTTACGCAGCGTTTCGATAGGCAGTCACGTAGGTTGGGCTGAGCTCCGCGAAGCCCAACGCAGCGGTCTTGGTCATCACCGTTGGGCTTCGCAGGCTCAGTACCAACCTACATCGGCGTTCTGATCCGGCTGCATCAGGGCGACTTAACGCAGTGTTTCGATCCGCAGGCTATTGGTACTGCCCGGCTGGCCGAAGGGTTCGCCGGCGGTGATTACCAGGGTGTCGCCGCGCTGGGCCATGCCGCGGGCCTGGGCGATTTCCAGGGCGGTGCTGGTGACTTCCTCGACCTTGCCCAGGCGTGCATTGACCACCGAGTACACGCCCCAGGCCACGCTCAAACGCCGCGCGGTATTCAGGCTCGGGGTCAGGCTGAGAATCGGTGCCTTGGGTCGCTCGCGGGAGGCGCGCAGGCTGCTGGCGCCGGATTCGGTGTAGTTGACCAGCGCCGCCACCGGCAGGATCGAGCTGATCCGGCGGATCGCGCAGCTGATCGCGTCCGAGGCCGTGGCTTCGGCCTGGGGCCGGCCGACATCGAGTTGCGCCTGGAAGTCCGGACCGTTCTCCACCTGGCGGATGATCTTGCTCATCATCTGCACCGCTTCCAGCGGGTAGTCGCCGGAGGCGGTTTCCGCCGAGAGCATCACCGCATCGGCACCTTCGGCCACGGCGTTGGCCACGTCAGTGACCTCGGCGCGGGTCGGCGCCGGCGAGAAGCGCATGGATTCGAGCATCTGCGTGGCCACCACCACCGGCCGGC
>CAMPJN010000569.1 GCA_946886875.1 uncultured Pseudomonas sp. | reverse complement strand
CATCTGCACCTGGCCCGGGTAGGTGATGGTGATCACCCCGGCATAGCTGCACATCAGTGTGCAGTTGGCGTCCAGCGCCGGCATTTTACCGATCAGGAAAGTAGGCGCGCCGGGTATCCAGGGGCTGGCGGTGGCGGGGATGCAGGGCATCGGTGTCAATACGCCGAGCGCCGCGGCGGTGGCTGCGGCGACGGTCGGGTTGGCCGGACTCTGGCACATGCCGAACGTGGGGATGTTGACCATCGGGATGTAATCCATGATGTTCGCCGCCGGCATGCTGGCGGTCATGGTGCAATTGGTCGGCAACACGTTGAGCACCGCGGGGGCGACGCCGAAGCTGCAACTCATGGTGGCGCCGGAGCAGACTTGCGGACTACCCATGGTTTTCTCCTTTGCTGGACATTGATCAGCTAGCAGCCTAGCAGGCTGATGCAGAAAGTCGCGCGGCGGGATAACGTTTACCGGCGCTTTGCACCATGGCAACAGGCACTCAGCATTTGCCTTCGGCAGAAAATAATCCTGGCGGGGCTGTAACGCCGTCGCGCTTCGTCGCTCTAGTTGAATGCCGGCACACAAAACCCCTATTCGACCGGCTCAATCAGACTACCGAGGATTACTCCATGACTACCAAGACTATGGCTACCGGCGCTGCCATCGCTTTTGCCGCCGCTTCCCTGTTCGCCGGCCTGACCAGCACCGTCGCTGTGGCCGAAGAAGCCAAAGTGCATTGTTACGGCGTGACCGCCTGCAAAGGCCAGAACGATTGCAAAACCGCGGAAAACGCCTGCAAAGGCCAAGCCGCCTGTAAAGGCCACGGCTTCAAGTCGATGACCCTGGCCGAGTGCAACGCCGCCAAAGGTACGGTCGGCGAGTAAATCAATCGGGGTAGCCGCGTCGCGGTTGCCCCGCATCGCTGCGAGGAGCCGCGCATGCCGACTGAACGACATAACCTGGGTTTTGGTCTGGGCCTGCGCAGCACCTATTACCAGACCATTCTCGAACAACGCCCGGCGATCGACTGGTTCGAAATCGTCTCGGAAAATTATCTGGTCGAGGGCGGCAAGGCCCTCTACTACCTGGATGCCATCGGCGAACACTACCCGTTGGTGATGCATGGCGTATCGCTGTCGATCGGTGGCCCCCATGAGTTGGACCGCGACTACCTGCAGCGTCTCAAGCAGTTGGCAACGCGGGTGCAGCCGGCGTGGATCTCCGATCACCTGTGCTGGAGCCGCGGCAACGCCCATCAACTGCACGACCTGTTGCCGCTGCCCTACACCGAGGAAAGCCTGCAGCATGTGGCCGCGCGGGTGCGTCAAGTGCAGGACGTGATCGAACGGCCGCTGGTGCTGGAAAACGTCTCCAGCTACCTGCGCAGCGCCGACGACCAGTTCAGCGAATGGCAGTTTCTCGCCGCACTCAGCGACCTCAGCGGCTGCGAACTGCTGCTCGACGTCAACAACGTCTATGTCAGCGCGCGCAATCATGGCTTCGATCCCTGGGAATTTATCAGCGGCCTACCCGCGCAGCGCATCCGCCAGCTGCACCTGGCCGGGCACAGCGACTACGGCAGCTACCTGATCGATACTCACGATCAGCCGGTCAGCGACCCGGTGTGGCAGCTCTATCAACGTACCCTGGGCCACCTCGGGCCGGTCTCGACCCTGCTCGAACGCGACGACCATTACCCGGTGCTGGATGAACTGCTCGACGAACTGAACAAAGCCCGCGCCTTTGCCGCGGCCGCGTTTGCCGGGGAGCCGCTATGCGTTTGAACGATTGGCAGCGCGAGCTCGAAGCCTACCTGCTCGGTGCGGACAAAGCGCCCAATCCGGCGCTACGCGACGGCCTGCTCGGCAGTGCCGGGCTGGCAGTCGAGCAGGGCCTGGCGATCTACCACAATGCCTATCGCGCGCGCCTGCTCGAAGCCTTGCGCGGCGACTATCCGGCAGTGCACGGCTGGCTCGGCGACGAGGAGTTCGATGCCCTCGCCCTGGCCTATATCGATGCCCATCCTTCGCGGCATTTCAGCCTGCGCTGGCTGGGCGCCGAGCTGGCGAGTTTTATCCAGGGTTATCTGGTGGCCGAACAGGCCCAGCCGCTGAGCGAGCTGGCGCGCCTGGAATGGGCCTTTACCCTGGCTTTCGATACGCCCGACGCAGCGCCTCTCACGTTGGCGCAGATGGCCGAATTACCCGCCGAAGCCTGGCCGGCGCTGCAGGTGGATTGCGTACCCAGCGCGCAGTGGCAGCCGTGCCGCTATAACAGCCTGGCGATCTGGAAGGCGATCAAGGAGCAGAGCGAATTTCCCGGCAGCCAGACGTTGGAACAGGAAGAGCTGTGCCTGATCTGGCGCGATGGCCTGATCAGTCGCTACCGCAGCCTGGACAGTGCAGAAGCCAAAGCGCTGCGCGGCATGGCGCTGCAGGGCTGGAATTTCGCCGAACTGTGCGCGCAATTGAGCGACTACGGCGATGATGCGCCATTGCAGGCGGCGACCTGGCTGCGCCAATGGCTCAACGACGGGCTATTGCGCCATCATTGAGCGTGCGGGAATAGACTGAACCGATTGCGGGTCGGCCGAGTCAGCATTTCTACCTTCTGAATGGTTTGGAACGGTGGAGGACGCCATGCTCGCCTATTTGCCGCCTGCCTTACGCG
>CAMPJN010000568.1 GCA_946886875.1 uncultured Pseudomonas sp. | reverse complement strand
TCGGCATTGAAACCCAGGGATACGGCGATGGCTTCCAGCAGGGTCGACTTGCCTGAACCGTTCTCGCCGACGAAGAAGCTGACTTTTGGATGCAGATCGATCCGCTCCAGCGAGGCGATAGCCGGCAGGCAGAACGGGTAGTGGGCGAATGACTCGACCTTGTCGCGCAGCAAACTGACTCGGCTGACGAACTGCGATGAAAGCATGGTGGTCACTCTGGCTTTGGATTAAGGGCGGTGCGGGCCAGTCGAAGCTAGCGAGTCGACCGAGGCTTGTCCATCGGCGTCAGGTCAGGATCAGCCGCGTTTGGCTTTTGTTCCCCCTCGTCCTCCTGAGGGGAGGGTCGTTTTTTGCTGCGGAAGCGGCAATGGGCGGCGCGGCCGCCTGCACAGTGTTGGGCTTCGCGGTGCTCAGCCCAACCTACGGAATCGCGGTGGGCCGAGGGGCGTAGGTTGGGTTGAGGAGCGCAGCGACGAAGCCCAACGGCGATAGCGCGGGGAGCACATATTCTAATTGTGCGCAGTGGCTGGCGGCGCTGTGTTGGGTTACGCGGCGCTCGGTAGTGGTGGTGTTTGCGCGTTATGTGGCGCGCCGCTAACCCAACATCAGGCGCCGGCGCGGTGGGGGCGTTGGCTTGGTGGCGCGGGCAGGCCGGGCTGGCGGATCAGGGCGGCTTGCCATTCGCCTGCGGTGAAGGTGTCGGCCTGTTGCAGCAGTTGGATCTTGCCGGCGATCAGACCCGCCACCGGCACGCCGTCGCGATACAGCAGACGGTTGCCGGCCACGGCTGGCACTTTGTTGCCGGGCAACAGGGTGCCGAGCAGATTTAGCGGGTCGCAGGCGGAGAGGTTGATCAGCGCGCCATCGAGTGGCCTTTTGCGCACTTCGCGCAGCAGGGCGACGGCTTCCGGCAGGGCGAACTGTTCGCCAACCACACCGGCGACGAAGCGCCCGCCACGGATTTCGCCGCGCGCTTCCAGGCGTTGATAGACCCGCAGCAGCTCGCGCCAGGCCGGCAGCCAGTCGGCCTCGCGCTCCAGCAGGCGCCAGCAGACTACGCCATAGCGACGCAGCAGGGTGCGAGCGATATGTTCCAGGGCCTCGGCGTTCGGTTTGCTCTCGGCTTCCTCGCCGCGGCCACGCAGCAGCGCCCAGCGGCCGGCATCCTGCATATTGGCCAGGGCGCGGTGGGCGCGGCGCTTTTGTTGGCTGCGTTTGGCTGCCGGCAGCAATAGCGAACGCAGGCCGGCGAAGCTGTCGGCATTGGCCAGGCCGAGGGCGACCAGTTCGCCGAGGCAGTCCTCCAGTTCGCTGCGCAGCAGGTGCGCCTCGTCCTGCAACTCGTCGAAGAACAGCGCGCCCTGGCTGGCCAGCACCTGACGCAGGCGTTCGGCGCGTGGCGAGGGTTCGGCGGTTGGCACTTCGCCGAGGCAGGCGCGCCACAGACCGAGCTGTTTACGCGGCAGCAGCACTATCGGCGTGCTGCGCAGCGGGCCGCCGGCGGAACGATTGCGTCCGGCCAGGCGACACCAGACCAGGCGCCCGGAGCGGCACAGGTCGTCGAGCCAGTTGATCCCGTAGTCGCTGACCCGGCTCGGCAGTATCTCGCTTTCCCAGGCGCCGGCCGCCGCCTGGAAACCTTCCAGCTGGCCCAATACCCCGGCCAGGGCTTCGGCGCCGCGCACGCGGTTGTTCGGCGCCACGCGCTGCCAGTCGAACAGGAAACGCATGAAATCTGCGCGATCGACCGGCTCTATCTCACGGCGCAGACGTTTGACCGTGTAGCGATGGATGCGCGCCAGCAGATGGCGTTCGCACCACTCTTCTTCCAGTCCGCCTGGCGAAAAGCGCCCGCGCAGCACATAGCCTTCGCGCTCCAGGGCCAGCAGGGCGAGATTGATCGCGAATTCATCCTGGCGCAGATCGGCGGCGATTCGCTCCAGGGTCAAGGGGCCGAAGCCGCTAAGCCGCGCGCGCAGAAGTTCGACCAAGGCCGCGTCTACTTGCCAATCGGTATCGAAGCCCGCCGGCGCCTGGATCGTCGGCTTGAACATGGCGTGCGGCTGCAACGCCTGCCATTGGCTGAGGCGCTCGGCCGCCAGCCACAGCGCTGGCGCGCCGTCCAGATGCAGGCAGGTGGCGCGCTTGCCCTTGGCCAACTGCGCCAGCCAGGCCGGCCAGCCGTTATTGGCCTGCGTCTCTGCCTCGGTGATGGCGCCGAGGCTTAGCAGCGCTTCGTGCATCTCGTCGGCGTCGCGTACCTCGGGCCAGGCTTCCTCGCGCACCGCGTCTATGGCCTCGGCATCCAGGGCGCCGAGGTCGTCGCTGGACGCCGGGTCGCTCCAGCGCCGGCTCTGTACCGCCTGGGTGCGGCGTTCCTCGATTGGCGCGTCGTCGAGGTAGGCATAGGGCCGAGCGTTGAGGATTTCCGCGGCGAGCGCCGAGGGCGCCGGCAGGTCGCGGGCGATCAGCTCGATCTCACCAGCTTCCATGCGCCGCAGCAGGGCCAGCCAGGCCTCGCTGTCCATGGCCTGGTGCAGGCAGTCGTCGAGGGTCTGGGCCACCAGCGGGTGGTCGGGGATTTCGCGTTCGCCGACGATATTTTCCAGGCACGCCACCTGGTCGGGGAACACCGTGGCCAGCAGGTCTTCGCTGCGCATGCGTTGCAG
>CAMPJN010000567.1 GCA_946886875.1 uncultured Pseudomonas sp. | reverse complement strand
AATCGAGGGCGAGAAGCTGTTCGCCGTGCGCAAGGACGGCCAGGTCCATGTCTACCGCAACCGCTGCCCGCACAAGGGCATCTCCCTGGAATGGCTGCCGGATCAGTTTCTCGATGCCAGCGCCAGTCTGATCCAATGCGCCACTCACGGCGCGCTGTTCCTGATCGACAGCGGCGAATGCGTCGCCGGCCCCTGCGCCGGGCAATCGCTCGAAGCCCTGACCTGCACGGAAAACAGCGAGGGGATTTGGGTCGAGGCATAACCTGAGACGCCGGTGCGCATGGCGCACCCTACGCATCTACAGCACGTAGCCTGGGTTGAGCGCAGCGATACCCAGGGCACCGATACCCGGGTATCGCTACGCTCAACCCGGGCTACCATTGGGTGACTTTGATCGTTCCCACATCGAGGCGTCGAACCGTCCACGTGGGAGCGATCAGCTGCTCCCGGATGAAGTCCGGGCTACCGGAGCCATGCAGGGTGGATCGGGGTGCATAGCTGACGCTTTTTTCATCCAACATCGCGGTTTGGTGGATGGGTGAAGCGTCATCCACCCTACAGTTGACCACTGGGTGCAGCCTAAGAATCTACAGCTGCACTTCGAGCCGACGCACCAACTGAACCCCCTGCGGGCTGATCTCGGCGCCGTAGGCCAATACCTCGACACCGGCCTCGACCGCATCGCGCAGCGCCGCGGCATAGGCCGGGTCGATTTCCTCGGCCGGGCGCACCGCATCGATGCCGCTGAGGTTGACGCAATACAGCTGCACCGCGCGGATACCGGCGCGAGCCAAAGCGGCCAACTCGCGCAGATGCTTGGCGCCGCGCTCGGTGCGGGCATCGGGAAAGGCGGCGACGCGGCTGTCGGCAAAGCCCAGGGTCACGCTTTTCACTTCGACGAAGGCGGTGCCGCTCGGGTACTCCAGGCAGAAATCCACCCGACTGCGTTCCTGGCCGTAGGGCACCTCGCGCTTCAGCGCGGTGAAGCCGGCCAACTCGGCGATCAACCCGGCGCGCAGTGCCTCCTCGACCAAGCCGTTGGCCCGTGCGGTATTGATCACCGCCAGGCGGCCATGGGGCGTTTCGCCGATCTCCCAGGTGCCCGGCAGCTTGCGCTTGGGATCGTTGGAACGGCTGAACCAGACCTGCGCACCCTCGCCCATGCAGTTAAGCATCGAGCCGGTGTTGGGGCAGTGAATGCACAGCAGCTCGCCGCTGGCGGTCTCGATATCGGCAAGAAAGCGCTTGTAACGGCGCAGCAGCCTGGCCTGTTCCAGCGGCGGTTCAAAGCGCATCGGCGCGCCAGCTTTTCAGGCCGCGGGCGATGCGCTCGACCGCCTGTTGCAAGCGCGGCAGATCCTGGGTGTAGGCGAAGCGCACGTGCTGGGCGGCCAGATGGCGGCCGAAATCCAGCCCCGGGGTAAAGGCCACATGCTCGGTTTCGAGAAAGTGCTGGCAGAAGGCGAAGGCATCGCCACCGAAGGCGCTTATATCGGCATACAGATAGAAGGCGCCTTCCGGCTCCACGGCAATCTTGAAGCCCAGCTCGCGTAGCGCCGGCAATAGAAAGTCGCGGCGACGCTCGAACTCGTGGCGGCGCTGTTCGAGGATTTCCAGGGTCTGCGGCTGGAAACAGGCCAACGCGGCATGCTGGGCCATGCTTGGCGCGCTGATATAAAGGTTCTGCGCCAGCTTCTCCAGCTCCGGCACAGCCTCGGGCGGCGCCACCAGCCAGCCGAGGCGCCAACCGGTCATGCCGAAATATTTGGAGAAGCTGTTAAGAACGAAAGCCTCGTCGTCCACTTCCAGCACGCTGGCGGCATCCACGCCATAAGTCAGGCCGTGATAAATCTCGTCGACCACCAGATGCCCACCGCGCTCCTTCAGCGCCCGCGACAGCCCGCCCAACTCCTCACGCGAGAGCAAGGTGCCGGTCGGGTTGGCCGGCGACGCGACCAGGGCGCCGACGCTGTCCTGGTCCCAATAACGCGCGACCAGATCCGCCGTCAGCTGGTAGCGCACCTCGGGGCCCACCGGCACCAGCTGCGCCGCGCCTTCGACCAAACGCAGGAAGTGCCGGTTGCAGGGGTAACCCGGATCGGCCAGCAGCCAGTGTTTACCCGGGTCGACCAACAAACTGGTGGCCAATAACAAGGCACCTGAACCACCGGGAGTAATTAGTATCCGATCAGGGTCTATGCTCAATTGATGGCGATGGTCGTAGAAACCGGCAATCGCTTCGCGCAGCGCCGGCAAGCCACGAGCGGCGGTGTAGCGGGTATGACCATTGGCCAAGGCGGCCTGGCCGGCAGCGACTATGGGCGCGGCGGTGGCGAAGTCCGGCTCACCGATTTCCAGGTGAATGACATCGTGACCGTCAGCCTGCAACTGATTGGCGCGGGCCAACAGAGCCATGACGTGAAAGGGTTCAATGGCGCGGCTGCGTGCACTGTAGGACTGGGCCATGGAGCTGCCTTGAGAGAAATAAAGCGCGGATTCTAACCAACCGCTGGCGGAAACGGCAGCAACCTCGACAACCGGGAGTGGCGCGGCTTGAGTTGTTCTGGTAAGTTCGCCCGCTTGCAGCCGCAGGGCCGAGTAAAATCGGCAAGGGACACCTTCCTGCGCAATGGATTAGTGAGAGTGAGAGGCGGTCATCCATGCCCACCAAAGCA
>CAMPJN010000566.1 GCA_946886875.1 uncultured Pseudomonas sp. | reverse complement strand
ACAACGAAAAAGCCCTTAACCGCTATATGAACAAGAACGCTTCGTCGGCGCTGAAGGATGTCGACGTGGTGATCTTCGTGGTTGATCGTACCCGCTGGACCGACGAGGACCAGATGGTTCTGGAGCGCGTCCAGTACGTGCAGGGCCCAGTGATCCTGGCAATCAACAAGACCGACCGTATCGAGGATAAAGCCGAGCTGATGCCGCACCTCGAATGGCTGGCGACTCAATTGCCGAACGCCGAGATAGTGCCGGTCTCCGCGCAGCACGGGCATAACCTGGACACTCTGGAAAAGCTGGTTGGCGAACGTTTGCCGGAAGGCGTGCATTTCTTTCCGGAAGATCAGGTCACCGACCGTTCCAGCCGCTTCTTCGCCGCCGAACTGGTGCGCGAGAAGATCATGCGCCAGCTCGGCGCCGAGTTGCCGTACCAGATCACCGTGGAAATCGAGGAGTTCAAGCGTGACGGGCGCATCCTGCATATCCATGCACTGATCCTGGTGGAGCGTGACGGGCAGAAGAAAATCATCATTGGCGAGAAGGGCGAGCGGATCAAGCGCATCGGCCAAGAAGCGCGCAAGGACATGGAGGTGATGTTCGACTCCAAAGTCATGCTCAACCTCTGGGTCAAGGTCAAAGGCGGTTGGTCGGACGACGAGCGCGCCCTGCGTTCGCTGGGTTACGACAATATTTGAGCCGTTCAGGCGTCGTCTCGCGCCCGATTCTTTGAGCAATCCCAATCATGCTTGCGCTTAGCCAGCCAGCCTATGTACTGCACAGCCGCGCTTATCGCGAAAGCAGCGCGCTGGTCGATTTGCTCACCCCTCAAGGTCGGCTGCGCGCAGTGCTGCGTGGTGCGCGAGGCAAGGCGGGAACCCTGGCGCGGCCCTTCATACCGATCGAAATCGAGCTCCGTGGACGCGGTGAGTTGAAGAACATCGGGCGCTTGGAGGCTGCCGGCATTCCCAATCTGCTCAGTGCTGAGGCGCTGTTCAGTGGCCTCTATTTAAATGAGCTGCTGATCCGTCTGTTGCCCGCGGAGGATCCTCACCCGGTAATCTTCGAGCATTACGCCGCCACCGTTTTGGCGCTGGCCCAGGGGCGCGCGATTGAGCCTTTGCTGCGCTCTTTCGAATGGCGCTTGCTGGGCGAGCTGGGCTATGGTTTCGCCCTCGACCATGATTGCAATGGCCAACCCATCGCTATCCAAGGACTCTATCGTTTGCAGGTCGATTCGGGTTTTCAGCCTGTTGGGCAATTTCAGCCGGGAGTTTTCCAGGGCGGCGAATTGCTTGCTATGGCCGACGCCGACTGGACTGCACCGGGAGCCCTGGCTGCGGCCAAGCGTCTGATGCGTCAGGCCCTGGCCCCCCACTTAGGCGGCCGACCGCTGGTCAGCCGCGAACTGTTCATGACGCTCAAGGAGCCGAACCGTGACTGATGCCAATCGTGTTTTGTTGGGTGTGAATATCGACCATGTGGCCACTCTGCGCCAAGCCCGTGGTACCCGCTACCCCGATCCGGTGAAAGCCGCCCTGGACGCCGAAGAGGCTGGCGCCGATGGCATTACCGTACACCTGCGCGAGGACCGTCGGCATATCCAGGAACGTGATGTGCGTTTGCTCAAGGAAGTGCTGCAGACGCGGATGAACTTTGAGATGGGCGTTACCGAGGAGATGCTCGCCTTTGCCGAGAGCATTCGCCCCGAACATGTCTGCCTGGTGCCGGAAACCCGTCAGGAGCTGACCACCGAAGGTGGTCTGGATGTCGCTGGGCAGGAAGCGCGGATCGCAGCTGCGGTACAGCGGCTGAGCAAGATCGGTTGCGAGGTTTCGCTGTTTATCGATCCAGATGCGCGCCAGATCGAAGCCTCGAAGCGCGTTGGTGCGCCAGCCATCGAGTTGCACACCGGGCGCTATGCCGATGCCCATACACCGGAAGAAGCGGCACGAGAGCTGGCGCGGATTCGCGACGGCGTGGCCTGCGGCCTGGCCCATGGCCTGATCGTCAACGCCGGCCATGGCCTGCACTACCACAACGTCGAGCCGGTGGCGGCGATTGCCGGGATCAACGAGCTGAACATCGGCCACGCCCTGGTCGCCCACGCGCTCTTTGTCGGCTTCAAGCAGGCGGTGGTGGAGATGAAGCAGTTGATAGTGGCGGCGGCCAATCGCGGCTAGGTGTGTGCGCGTAGGTTGGTGCTAAGCGTAGCGAAGCCCAACGAGCAGGCGCCGATACCCTGTTGGGCTTCCTCGCTTCGCTCCTCAGCCAGCGTGGCTCGGCCCAACCTTCGGTTACGGTTTGCGCGCCACCAGCACGGCGCGGCTCGGCGCCGGCAAACCTTCCAGGGTGCGGCTGTGGTCGGCCGGGTCGAGGAATTCCGGCAGCGACTGAAAGCGCATCCACTCGGTGGCGCGTTGTTCTTCCACCGAAGTGGTGTTGACGTCGACACAGCGCACGTCGACGAAACCGGCGCGGCGTAGCCATAACTCCAGCGCCGGTACCGAAGGCAGAAACCAGACGTTGCGCATCTGCGCGTAGCGATCTTCCGGCACCAGCACCTGCTGGGCGTCGCCCTCGACCACCAGAGTTTCCAGCACCAGCTCGCCATCCTTGACCAGGCAGTCCTTGAGATCGAGCAGATGATCGATGGGCGAGCGGCGGTGGTAGAGCACGCCCATAGAG
>CAMPJN010000565.1 GCA_946886875.1 uncultured Pseudomonas sp. | reverse complement strand
CGTCCAGGCAGACCTCGATAAAGTGGTTGCCGGTTCCCAGGGTTCCCAGGTGTTTGCGGTTGTTGGTTTTCTCCAGCCGCAGTTGTTTATCGGTGATCAGCTTGAAGCGCCCGGCCAGGTTCGCCCAGGCCTGGTCGGTGGCGTCGGGTACGTTTTCCCATGCGCCTTTATCGCGGCCGCCGCGGGTATTGGTGCGGCCATGGGGCACGGCGCGCTCGATGGCGTCGCGCAGCCCGCTAAGGTTGTCCGGCAGGTCGCTGGCGGTCAGCGAGGTGCGTGCGGCCATCATCCCGCAGCCGATATCCACGCCGACCGCGGCCGGGATTACCGCGCCGAGGGTGGGGATCACGCTGCCGATGGTCGAGCCCTTACCCAGGTGCACGTCCGGCATCACCGCCAGGTGCTTGAAGATAAACGGCAGCTTGGCGGTGTTGATCAGCTGTTGCTGCGCCTCGGGCTCAACCGGCACGCCCTGGGTCCAAAGTTTGATCGGCTTGCCGTTGGTGACTTCCAGCAGTTGGTAGCTTTTGTCTTTCATGGTCTTGTCTCTGTATTCGATGTTCATTGGCCATTGGCCTTGTGTGTTCAACCGATGGCCTGAGCGCGGCTAGCCTGGCGACGGATCAGGCGGCAGGGGCGGCAGCGCACCGCATGGGCGTATACCGAGCCTTGTACCACCTCGTACCACCATTGCTGTTGCGCGGCGGTCCAGACTTCGTCTTTATCGCAGTCGACGCAACGAAATGGCTGATCCTGATACCAGCCACGAGCGAGAAATAACGGCTCGCCGTAGCTGTTGTAGGACGCCAGCAGCGCTGGGTTGACCGCTATCGCCTCAGTTGGGCTAAAGCTCAGCGGCAGGTGTTCGGCCTGGGCTTGCTGTGCCTTGGCGGCGCGTCTTTGACGAGCCGTTTTGATTTCCCTGCGGCGTTGTTTTCCGCTTTTCATGATGCTGCCTTTTTATTCAGGCCGCCTGCTAGCAGGCGGCGCTGTTATTTCGGGGTGAGGGTCACCAGGCCGTTAAGCACCTGATCCAACCCACCGAACACGGAAATCCGGTCGATGCGTTCGGCCACCCGCTCCAGGGTTTCCAGCTCCTTCAGGCGCAGGGCCGTTGGGTTGTCTTCCATCACCTTGGCGGTGTTGAGCAGCGAGCGCGTCGCCGAGGTTTCCTCGCGGCGGCGGATCACGTTGGCCTGGGCCGACTTTTCGGCCGCCACCACCTGGGCCAGCAAGGCTTTCATCTCGCCGGGCAGGATGATGTCGCGTACGCCTAGGCTGCTGACCTCCAGGCCACAGCCCGGCAGCTTGGCGGCGAGGTGGCTGCTCACTGCCTCGTCGATCAACTGCTTGTTCTCCAGCAGCTCATCCAGGGTGCGGGTGCCCACCGCTGCACGCAGGCCGAATTGCAGCTCGCGGTACAGGTGCTCCTGGGGTTTGGCCAGGCGCGAATGGGCCAGCAACACATCGCTGTAGTGCCAGTTGGCCGCCAGGTTCAGGCGCAGGCTGATCTTGTCGCGGGTGAGGATTTCCTGGCCGCTGACTTCCAATGCCTGAATCCGCATATCCACCAACTCGACGTTGATCTGCCGGTTGAAACGCCAGAAACCGTAGTGGCCGGCAGGCAGCAATTCGATCACTGCGCCATCGACCTTGAGCACGCCGACCTGGAACGCCGGCACTTGGACCAGCAGCACCGCATCCAGGCCCTGAAGGGCTTGGCTGCGCAGGCCGGGTTGGGTGAGCAGGGCGACCAGTGCGGCGTCCAGGCGGTACTTCTGGCTCAGGTCGAAACGCTCCAGGCGCTGTTCGTTCTGGCCCTTCCAGTACAGGCGACGGCTGCCGGGCGGCAATATTTCCACCAGCATGCCGTCCTCGTAGCGCAGGCCTGCTTCGTGCTCGGCGGTATCGAAGCGCTCGAAGCAGCGCTCGACCAATGCCGGCTGCTCTTTGCGCAGGTAACCGGCCAGGCGGTGTTCGAAGCGCGGGCAGTTCAGGCTGAAAACTTCAACGCTCAGGCGGTTGCGCGGATCGAAGCGGCGGTACAGGCCGGGCTCCAGGATGGCCTGGAAATCGCCTTCGGCGTACAGCAGGGCGCGTTCGTTCTTTTTCACCACAAAGCGTTTGAGCATGTTCATCGTTAATTCCTTTTTCTCTTTTCTTCTCGGTAATAGGTGTCGGCGTTCGCCGATCTGTCGGGCGTCCGTACTGGGGCTGCGGGGTGAGCGTGCGTCGCGACCGTCCTGGTCGTGCGGCCTGCCTTGGCCCGACGCTGACTCTGCCCGCCGCTCGAGCACGGGGCCGGGCGGATCGGCGGCGGCAGCAAAACGTCTCTGCCACGCCAACGGGTACTGCGGTGCTGCGGTGTAGCTGCCGTGAGAGGGCATACTTCGAGCGGGAGTCGAACCCGCGACCAATCCTCCGAAGAAGACTGCTCTACCAGCTGAGCTATCGAATCTGGGCAGGATTCGAACCTGCGACCGTTCTTCCGGAGAAGAGAGCTCTACCAACTGAGCTACCGAGCCAGTGACCGAGCGTTGCGGCGGCGGCATACGGGGCACCCGAACCCGAAGGTGGATCCCCGCACCGGCGGGATGTGACTCCCGGCCCGTTGGCCTGCCTGGCGCTGTGGTCGAGAGGGATATTGCGAGGGGCGTGCCAGAATATTCAGGGTGTTGGAATACTTT
>CAMPJN010000564.1 GCA_946886875.1 uncultured Pseudomonas sp. | reverse complement strand
GTCTTGTAGTCCAAGGCGCGGCATACTACATCAAGATCTAGGGAAAATCAGGGGGTGCGCGTCGCTCTGCGACCAAGAGGCGCATCGCGGTCACTTTAAAAGCGTTGTGTGGCCAAAAAAAGCCGATTATTGTTCCATAAAAATATGAATTTCGTACACGATTAATTGTCCCGCTATGCCGGCAGCGCTGCCCCGCTGGGGTTGCCTATACTGCGGTTCTATCTTCTGGAGCCTGACGATGCGCATAGCTGCCGCCAGCCTGACCGATCTTGATGCGTTGACGTCCTTGTTCGCCGCCTACCTGAGGTTTTACAACGAAGATAAATCGCCGGCTGCGATCGAGGGATTTCTTGCGGCGCGTTTGCGGGCGGACGACTCGGCGGTATTTATCGCCCGAAACGACTCCGGGCTGGCCTTGGGCTTCGTTCAGCTGTATCCGTTTTTCGCTTCCCTGGCATTGGCGCCAGCCTGGTTGCTCAGCGACCTCTATGTAGCCGAGCACGCACGCCGTCAGGGCGTGGGCGAAGCCTTGATGCAGGCGGCGCGGGCTCACGCCGAGGCGACGGGCGCCTGTGGCTTGATGCTGGAAACGGCGAAAACCAATCTGGCCGGCCAGGCCCTTTACGAACGGCTTGGCTATGTACGTGATGATGTGTTTTATACCTATTGGCTCGGGCTGACCTGAGCCGCCACCGAACGCTGGGAACGAGGAGTCGAGCATGGATCATCTGGTACTTACGGTTATTGCTCAGGATCAACCAGGGTTGGTCGAGCGCATTGCGCAATGCATCACCAGTCACGGCGGCAACTGGCTGGAAAGCCGCATGTCGCGCATGGCCGGGCAGTTCGCCGGTATCGTGCGGGTGGATGTACCGCTGGAGTCCCATTCGGGCCTGGTAAAGGCCCTGGAGGAATTGAACGCCGAGGGCATTCGCGTGTTGCTGGCGGCTGGCGGCGCCGAACCGGTGCGCAGCTGGCGGCCAATTTTGCTCGATTTGGTCGGCAACGACCGCGCCGGCATCGTCCGTGATATCACCCGCCTGCTCGCCGAGCTGGGGGTAAACCTGGAAAGCCTGGAAACCGAAGTGTCGCCGGCACCGATGAGCGGTGAACTGCTGTTCCATGCCGAGGCGCTGTTGGCCGTGCCGCCGAGCCTGAGCCTGGACGATCTGCAAAGCAAACTGGAAACCCTGGCCGACGACCTGATGGTCGAGCTGAACCTGCGCGCCGACGATTAGCGTTGGCTTACGCGAGTGGGAACGCGTCGGTGTAGATCCTATGTTCCTGCGCAAGGTTTTTGGTCGACCATGGTTGGGTCAAACGGTGTATTCGACCGCCACACGGCAAGAGCAACGCGCAGCACGTAGCCTGGGTTGAGCGCAGCGATATCCAGGGCGCCGATTCCCGGGTATCGCGGCGCTCAACCCGGGCTACCATTGGGCGACTTTGATCGTTCCCACATCGAGGCGTCGAACCGTCCATGTGGGAACGATCAGTTGCTCCCGTAGCCCGGATGCAATCCGGGGAGCGATCTCATAGACGCTGGATTTCCCCCGGAGTGCATCTGGCTGCGAAAAGCGCGGTCCGCGGCCTGATGCTCAAGCGGTGGCCGGGTTTACCCGCTTGCCCAGGCTCAGCCAGATATCCAGGCTGTACACCGCCAGGCCGGCCCAGATGCAGATAAACGCCAGCAAGGTGCTGGGGTCGAGTCGTTCGCCGAAGGTGAACACCGCGAGCAGCAGCACCAAAGTCGGTGCTATGTACTGCAAGAATCCCAGGGTGACATAGGGCAGATGGCGCGCGGCGGCGTTGAAACACACCAACGGCACCAGGGTGATAGGGCCGGCGGCGATCAGCCAGAGCGCTTCGCTGTTGCTCCAGAACGCCGGCTGGCTGCTCACCGCAGCCGGGTTCAACCACAACCAGCCGAGGGCCACCGGCAGCAGCATCCAGGTTTCCACCACCAGTCCAGGTAGCGCCGCCACCGGAGCCTGTTTACGGATCAGCCCGTAGAAACCGAAGCTCAAGGCCAGCACCAGCGACACCCAGGGAATGCTGCCGTGCTGCCACAGCTGCTGCATTACTCCCAGCGTGGCCAGGCCGACCGCCAGCCATTGCAGGCGACGCAGGCGTTCGCCGAGCAGCAACAGGCCGAGCAGCACGTTGACCAGGGGGTTGATGTAATAACCGAGACTGGCCTCGAGCATGCGCCCGTTGTTCACCGCCCAGACATAGACCAGCCAGTTGCAGGCGATCAGCGCGCCGCTGAGGCCGAGAATGGCAAAGCGCCGCGGGTTGTCGCGCAGTTCGTTCAGCCAGCGCGGATGCTTCCATACGCTTAACAACAAGGCACCGAACAGCGCCGCCCAGAGCGCGCGGTGAACCACGATCTCCAGCGCCGGCACCTCCTGTATGGCTTTGAAGTAGAGGGGGAACAGACCCCAAATGGTGTAGGCGGTCACGCCCAGTACGTACCCGCGCTGCGGGTTGACGGTGGCCATGTCGGGTCCTTGCTTAGGCAGCTAACTAAAGCCTTGGATTCTAAGCGCCGGCGCTGGAAATTATCCGCTCGTTCAGCTTTATCCGCGGGTGGGCTTGGCGATTGTTGTAAAGCTGGCGTTACGCCTGACCATACAGTTAGCAGGCCGTTGAAAAACGTAGGCGAGGCAGGCAAGACAAGGCAAAAACAGG
>CAMPJN010000563.1 GCA_946886875.1 uncultured Pseudomonas sp. | reverse complement strand
ATCACCAAGATGCCGCATTGCGTGCTCTTGCTCGATGAGATCGAGAAGGCCCACCCGGAAGTCTTTAACCTGCTGTTGCAGGTGATGGACCACGGTACGCTGACCGATAACAACGGGCGCAAGGCGGATTTCCGCAATGTCATTCTGATCATGACCACCAATGCCGGCGCAGAAACCGCAGCGCGGGCGTCGATTGGTTTCACCCATCAGGACCATTCGTCCGATGCGATGGAAGTGATCAAGAAGAGTTTCTCACCGGAGTTCCGCAACCGTCTGGACACCATTATCCAGTTCGGCCGCCTGAGCCACGAAGTGATCAAGAGCATCGTCGACAAGTTCCTCACCGAACTGCAGGCGCAGCTCGAGGACAAGCGCGTCATGCTTGAGGTCAGTGATGCGGCCCGTAGTTGGCTGGCGGAGCAGGGTTACGACGTGCAGATGGGGGCTCGGCCGATGGCGCGTTTGATTCAGGACAAGATCAAGCGTCCGCTGGCGGAAGAAATCCTATTCGGCGAGTTGGCCGAGCATGGTGGCGTGGTGCATATCGATCTGGACAACGGCGAGTTGACCTACGATTTTGAAACCACGGCGGAAATGGCTTAAGCCTTAGGCTTAAATCAGCAACAACAAAAGACGCCCGGCAATGCCGGGCGTTTTTGCTGATACTCGGGCAAAACAGAGGCTGGAAACGGCGTTTCCAGCGGCCTGTCAGCGGGCGCGGTAAGTGATGCGGCCCTTGCTCAAGTCGTAAGGCGTCAGTTCGACGCGAACCTTGTCACCGGTCAGGATCCGGATGTAGTTTTTGCGCATCTTTCCGGAGATATGCGCGGTTACGACGTGCCCATTTTCCAACTCCACACGGAACATGGTGTTGGGCAGGGTGTCGACGACAGTGCCTTCCATTTCGAAGCTGTCTTCTTTCGACATGCAGTAAAGCCCTCGGTATCCAATGAATGGCCCGGCGCAACTGGCCCCAGGCAAAAGCGGCGTGCATTGTGCCCGAAAATAGTGGTTTGCGCCAAGGGCTTCAGGTAAGTGCTATCCATCGTTGATTGACGAACAGCTCAATTGGCCGGTATTGCGTCTTGTAATTCATCTTTCTGCAGTTCTTGATCCAGTAGCCGAGGTAGACCGCATGCAGGCCCAGGCGTGCGGTTTCGGCGATCTGCCAGAGGATGGCAAAGCGCCCCAGGCTGCGGCGTTCCTGGTCGGGCTCGTAGAAGGTATAAACCGCTGAAAGTCCGTTGGGCAGGACATCGGTTACGGCAATGGCCAGCAATTGGCCGTCTTTACGAAACTCGTAGAAGCGCGAAAAGCTCAAGTCGCGCACCAGAAAGGTCGAAAACTGCTCGCGACTGGGCGGGTACATGTCGCCATCGGCATGGCGCAGCTCGATATAGCGCACATACAGGGCGTAATACTCCTCGGAAAACACCGGGCGTACTACGCGCACCTCAAGGTCGCTATTGCGTTTGAATATGCGCCGCTGCTGGCGATTGGGGCGGAATTCCGCGGCGGGGATGCGTGCTGGAACGCAGGCCGTGCAACGCTGGCAGTGTGGGCGATAGAGATGGTCGCCGCTACGCCTGAAGCCCATTTCCGAGAGTTCGGCATACACCTGAGCATCCATCGGCTGACTGGGGTCGAGAAACAGGGTGGTGGCCTGTTCATCGGGCAGGTAGCTGCACGGATGGGGCTGTGTCGCATAGAACTTGAGGCGGGCCAGCTCGGTCATGTTCGACTCTCGGGGCAAGTCTGCAACAAGTGTATGCCAGGCTGCGGCACTCGACTAGGCAGGCCAGTCGGCATTACTTGGCTGGTCGAGATGAGCTTGCAGATAAGCGGCAAATGCATTGCGGGAAATCGCCCTGGCGCCGAAGCTGTGTAGATGCTGGCTGGGCATTTGGCAATCGATCAATACGAAACCCCAGGCGCGTAGCTGTTCGACCAGGGTCACGAAGCCGACTTTCGAGGCGTTGTCGGCGCGGCTGAACATCGACTCGCCGAAAAACAATCGACCCATGGCCAGGCCATATAAGCCGCCAACCAGCGTATCTTCGCGCCAGACCTCGACCGAATGGGCGATGCCGCGTTCGTGCAGTTGCAGGTAGGCCTGCTGCATCGGTGTGGTGATCCAGGTGCCGTCGGCATAGGTGCGCGGCGCGGCGCAGGCTTGGATGACGGCGGAGAATGCTTGGTCGAAGCTGACCCGATAGGGATTGTGCCGTAGTACCTTCTGCAGGCTGCGGGAAATATGCAGCTCGTCGGGAAAAAGCACGGTGCGGGGGGCCGGTGACCACCAGAGAATCGGCTGGCCATCCTGATACCAGGGAAAGCAGCCGTGCCTGTATGCCCTGATCAGGCGTTCGGGGCTGAGGTCGCCACCAGCGGCGAGCAGGCCGTTCGGGTCGCGGAGTGCCTTTGCGAGAGGCGGAAAATCAAGGGAGTCGCGTTGCAGCCAAGTCAGCATTAGGTCGAGCCGGAGGAGGGTAGGGCGCAGACAGGGGCTGCGCCCTTGGGCCGTCAGTTATCGTCGAGAAACTTTTCGACGTCCAGGGCGGCCATGCAGCCAGCGCCTGCCGAAGTAATCGCCTGGCGATAAACATGGTCGGCTACGTCGCCAGCGGCGAACACGCCTTCGATGCTGGTGGCGGTGGCATTGCCTTCGCTGCCGCCTTTGATCAGCAGGTAGC
>CAMPJN010000562.1 GCA_946886875.1 uncultured Pseudomonas sp. | reverse complement strand
GTAAGACGGAGCACATTTGATGATCACTGCCTCTATCGCCGATTGCATGAGCAAGGATTTCGCCCGTATCCACCCCGATATGCCGGTGGTGCAAGCGGCCAATTTATTGATCCGCCACGCCATGCTGGGCGGACCGGTGGTTGATGCCGATGGCCTGTTGCTCGGCTGGATTTCCGAGCAGGAGTGTCTGCGTGTAGCGATTCAGGTGGCCTACTACAACCAGCGGGTGGCCACGGTGCGCGACATCATGCGCAGCGATGTGCTCAGCGTAAAAGGCGATATGGACCCGCTGGCCTTGGCGCAGCAGATGCTCGGCGATAAGCCGAAGAACTACCCGGTGGTCGACGGCAAAGGCAAGGTGCTCGGGGTAGTGGGCCGTCGTCATCTGTTACAGCAGTTCGATAAGGTGATGGGCAAGCTTTCCAGCGCCGCGGCCTGATGGCTAACGATGCACTGTTGCGGTGCTTGCGCGTCGCCAATGCAGAAGCTGTGCACCAAAGATGCTCCGAGATGACGGGCAACCCGCCGGGAAGCTATAGCTGGCGGGTTGAGCGGTGACGGTCCAGGGTAGTGACCGATAAAAGGCCAGTCGTGAGACTGGCCTTTTTGCGTTCAAGGGCGCCGTCGGCTTAGGTTGGTCTATCGCTATGCAATAAAAAATTCATTAAAGCTCAATCACTTAGTCAAATTCTTACGCACAGTTACTGTGTAACCCTCTGTGGATAACCTGTGCGGTTATGGCGCCAGCCGGCGAGGACTGCGGGGTTCGAGGACTTGGTTGTTTTTTATACAGTCGCCCGGCGAGGCGTTGGCGCCGCCGGGTGAGCATCAGATCGCTTCGACCTGCTCTGGGGCGTTGGCCTTGTTGGTCGGGGTCCAGTTCTTCAGCAGTTGGCCGACCCGGTAGCCGCGCCAGCCGAGCATGCGGGTGGCGGTCAGGACGCCGGCCATCAGGGCGCCGCCGACCCCGGCGGTGACGGTGTCGGCGCCGGTCAGGTAGAGGCCCTTGATCGGTGTCTGGCTGTGAATCCAGTGTTGTTCGAAGCGCTGCACTGTGTGGTCGATACCGTAGATTTCGCCTTGCTCGTTCCACTGGAACCATTCGGTCGACAGCGGCGTGGCCAGCTCGCAGAAGTCCAGCGCGCCGCGCAGTTGCGGCTGGTGGCGGTAGAGGGTTTCCAGCAGCTGTTCGGTAAGTTGGGCCTTGAACGCTTCGTACTCGGGGCCGCGTTTGCCCCAGGTGCTGCCCTTCCATTGGGCGAACCAGTGCGGCTGGGTCGGCGCGACTATTTCCACCGTGGCCTTGTTGGGGAAGTGGGCATCCCAGGCCGGGTCTTTGGCCGAGGGGAAGCTGATATAGATCAGCGGCATGGCAGGGTTGTCGCCGCTGTTGAAGCTGCCGACGTTGTAGTCGTGGTCGGCAGTGGGGTAGACCCAGTAGTTGGTCTTCGGCAGGCCCAGTTCAGCGGCGCTGCCTTTGAAGCCGGCGTACAGGCACAGGGTCGCGGCTGAGGGTTCGACCTGTTTCAGCGGCGTCAGCAGACCATGTTCGGCGGCCACTTGAGGGTCGATCAGGCGGGTATAGGTGGGGATCAGGCCGGCGCAGCTGACGATCTGCGGCGCGCGCAGTTCGGTGCCGTCCTTGTGCAGGCGCACGCCGACCGCGCGGCCGTTCTCAATCAGGATGCGTTCGACCCCGGCGTAGGTGAACACCTGGCCGCCGGCCGCTTCGATCAGCGGGATAATGTTTTCCGATATCTTGATCGCGCCGCCCACCGGGTAGTTGCCGCCGGTGATGTAGTGCTTGGCGACCATGGCGTGCATGACGAACGCGGCCTTGGCCGGCGGCAGGCCGTAGTCGCCCCATTGCGCGGTGAGTACGCCGATCAGTTGCTGGTTCTGGGTCAGGCCTTCGAGCACTTCGCGGGTGGTTTTGAAGAAGCAGTCCGGTAGCCACCAGCGGCGCAGTTTGCTGTAGAGCACGCCGAGCGAGCGCGGCAGCGCCTGGCCGGCGAAGAAGCGCGGCACCTTGGCGCTGACCTCGCTGAGCAGCTCGACATAGCGGTCGATGGCGGCGGCTTCCTCGGGGAAGTGCAGTTTCATCTCGGCCTTGAATTCCTCGCGCCCGGCGACGTAGTCGTAGGTCTGCTCGCCGAGGATGATGCGGTCGTAGCGCGCATCCATCGGCGCCCATTCGATATTGCCGTCGCTGATTACATCGAACACCCGGCGGATCATCGACCAGGGTTTATGCACCTCGCCGATGTAGTGCACGCCCACATCCCACTCGTAGCCTTCGCGTTCATAACTGTGGGTGTAGCCGCCGGCGGTGTAATGCTGTTCCAGCACGCACACGCGCTTGCCGAGTTTGGCCAGCAGGGCGGCGGCGGTCAGGCCGCCGATGCCGGAGCCGATGATGATGGCGTCGTAGTCGGTTTGCGCCAGGCGCGGACGGAAGCGGGTACCGGTGCGTTTCATGGGGTGCTCCTGGGTTCTTGTTATGCAATTGTTTGCATACTAGGCCCGGTTGCGGCGTTCATGCAACAAGTTGCATATGCCGTATACTGCGGCGCTCTTTCGATTAGCGTTGTGAAGTTCCCCTCTATGTCGCTCAAGCACGCCATTCTTATCCTTCTGGAAAGCCAGCCCGGCAGCGGTTATGACCTGGTCAAACGCTTCAAGGATGGCCTCGG
>CAMPJN010000561.1 GCA_946886875.1 uncultured Pseudomonas sp. | reverse complement strand
TTGGGCACCCGGGCCGGCCAGAAGGTCGGCACGTAAGGGTCGTAGCTCTTCTGGTAGCCGGAGCGGCAACTGGCGGTGTCGGTCTGCCAGGGCACGGCCATCCAGCGGCTGATGCCGCCCGCGGCCTGGGCGCTGCAGGGGCCGCTGATGGCATCCGGGGTGAGCACGCCGCCGTAGTCCGGTTCGACCCAGCCCTTGGGTTGGTGGGCCAGGCGGAACGGCGCCATGTACATGCTGGCCTGGCGCATCGGCCAGGTCATTTCGCAGCCGGGGTGGAAGGCATCCGCCAGACAGAACTCCATGGCGGCGCGGGTCAGGCAATCCGGTTGGTCGACTAGCGCGACCTCGTCGATGCAGGTCGGTGGCAGGGCGTGGGGATCGTAGTCGGCGTCGAAGTCGCCCTCGGCCCATTGGCGCAGAAAGCGCAATTGCAGATTGCTCAACGCGGCGTTCTGCCGCGGGTTTTCCGCCGGCGGCACGCTCATGGCGTCACCATACAGCCAGGGCCAGGGCGAGGGCGCCCAGGCGTCGCGCTTGAACTGGCGGAACTGGTTGAACAGGGTCAGGCGCCATTCGCGGGTTTCCGCTGCCGGGCTGGCCAGCCTGGCCATCCACTCGGCCTGGCTGAACGGCGTGCTGCCACCCCAGCCGAAGGCCGCGGCGAAGCCGGCGTTGACCCATTGCAGACGCGACAGGCGCTCGAAAATCGGCCGTATGTCGTTCTGAAACGAGGGCCGCTGCGGCGCGGGCAGGCTGCCCTGGGCGACGAACAGGTCGCGCTGCAAATCCCACATGGTGCGCACCGATTTCTGCTGCGGCGCGTAGTTGGGCGGTGCTACCACGACCCAGGCCGGGTCCACCGGCAGATCCTCGCCGAGGTAACGGACCTTGGCGCTCACCGGGCCGTCGGCCACATCGTCGTGCCAGCCTTCGTTATTGGCGAAGGTGATGGCCGCCGCGCCGTTATAGGAAGCGGCCTTGCCGTGGCCACCGAGGACGATCAAACGGCCCTGGGCATCGGTGCGCAGTTCGCCGAGGTAGACCTCGCTACCCATAAATCGACCATTGGCGAAGGCATGGGCCGGGCCTTGCTGGTCGCGCCCGGCGATGCGTCGCTCACCGGGGGTGATGCTCAGCAGGCTGCGGTCGGCCACGGCCATATTGCGCAGGAACGACAGCGGCGCCGTGGCCGCTTCTGGAATATCCAGGGCGATCTGGAACTGATACCAGGCTGCCTTGGTATTGGCGAGGGTGGCTTGCCATTCGATCTCGGCGTTGTCCGCGGTCAACTCGGCCACCGCCTGTCCGGCGGCATTCAGGCCATAGAGTCGAAAGCGCGCGGCTTCGCGCTTAAGTGCGCCGCTGGCGTCGCGGTAGAAGCCTGGCGCTTCGGGGCGCGGGTCGGGCACTTCGGGGGCGAAATAGAAAGCGTCCGGGCTGTTGCCGACGCGGGCGATGCCGATAGGCGGGTAAATGGCGGCTTTGACGACGGTGGTATCGCTAGGGACGGCAGAAGTCATGGTAGTAACGTTCCTTGTCGTGGGGTTTGGTTGCTTGAGTCAAGAAGCGAAGCGGCATGGCGTCAAGCAAAACAACTGACTTATCCGCAGGGCTAGGCCTGCGTGGTAATGGCTATGTAATGGCCGTAATTCAGCCAATATCGATTGCCATCCTTTGCTAAAAAGCACTTATCATTCAAAGCCCTATCTCACCGCCCAGGTCGCCGCATGCCGTCTGCCATCGCGCGTTACAAGCAGCTTCTTTCTGGAGCCTTGGCGCGTTATTTTCCGCGTACCACCGCTTATCTGCGCGCCGAGCGCGAGGCGGCGGCCGCGCAGCAAAAGCCCCGCGCGCGGCAGAAGAAGGGTGCCGCCACGGCGCGCAAGGCCAAGGCAGGCGCGAGCAAAAAGCCGGCAAAACCCCGAACGCAATCGGCTAGAACCATCAGCCAGGCGATCTATGGTCCCGGCTTGATGACAGTCGACGCGGCGCAGGTGCAGGCCATGCGCGCCCGCGTGGCTCAGGCGGTGGTGGCGGGGGTGGTCAGTGCGCCTTCGGAGGAGCAGTGGGCGATGATCCTCAGCAACCATCCGCTGACCCGCATCTTTGCCGGGGCGGGTTCGGGCAAGTCGACCACCCTGGTGCTGCGGGTGGTGTTTATGCTCTGTCATCTGGGCATCGAGCCGCAGCGGCTGACGGTGATTTCCTTTACCAATGCTTCCTGCGCGCAACTGCGCGAGCAGCTGAGCAAAGTGCTGGGGTTTTTCCAGTACCCGTTCGATACCGCCCTGGCGCGGCAATGCGTGCGCACCTTCCATTCGGCCATGGGCGTGGTGGCCAGGGAGGCGCTGGGCAACCCGCGTTGGTTCGAGCAGTTGGACGATAAAGAGGCAGCCAGCCGCGAGCTGGACAACCCGCTGACCTCCGCCCGTTTGCGCCCCGCGCAGCAGCGTTTGCTTAAGCAGGCTTACCAGCAGTGCTACGCCGACGAGCCGGAATTTCGCCAGCGGGTGCATCGCCTGCTGGGCTTGCCTGCGCCCGTTGAGCCACCAGGTAAACGCACGGCCAAGGCACCGCTGGATGGCTTCAAGCTGCAGGGTGAGTTCACCGCCATGCCGCTGTTCGAAGCCTTCTATATGCAGGCCGGTTTTATCGAAAGCATCGGCATTCGCATCGAGCGGATCGAGGTGCAGAA
>CAMPJN010000560.1 GCA_946886875.1 uncultured Pseudomonas sp. | reverse complement strand
TACAGCAGCAGGCCGGCGCTGTTGGTGTTGAAGCAGGACACGCGCATGCGGGTGGCCTGGTGATGTTCGCGCGCCAGTTGTTCCATCGTCGTTACCAGATAGCGCGCCACGCCCTGGCCGCGTGCCCAGGGCGCGATCATCAGATTGCCCAGAGCGCAGGCCTCGCCCTGTTGCCATTGATAAAAGTTGGCGAAACCCGCGACTCGACCATCCAGTAGCACCACAGTGCTGTCGCGACGCTCGGCCATGGCCGCGGCCAACTGCTCGACATTCAGTGGCCAGACGGCCTTCGGGTAGCAGAAAAACAGCTCTTCGGCGTTCTGCGGAAATCTGATGACTTCAGGCAAGTCGTCGAGCGTGGCGGGGCGATGGCTAAGCGGGTCGGACATGTCGATGGCTCAATGCGGTGGGTATTGGCTGAGAATCTTGGCCACTGTGGCGCGAATCGCTGCTTCGCGCTCTGCCGGGCTGGGTTGCCCGCTACGCAGAATCTGTTCGGCACTGCCGCGCCAGACCAGTTTGCCGTCCTTGCCATCGAGAAAGTCCACCTGCAAGGTCGCGACCTGATAGTCCAGGGTACGGGTCTCGACATAACTCGGGCCGCCCCAGAAACCACCATGCCAAGGGTCGCCCCAGGCGCCGCCGAAATGGGTGCTGACCTGCTGCTGGCGGTTATCGACGATCAGCCAGGCCTGCACCTTGAGATCAGCTGGCGTGCCTGCAGCGGCCGGGCGCAGACCGCGTTGGTCGAGTTGTTCGCTCAGCGCGCTGCGGATGCGTTGCCGGCTCAGGTCGCTGTCGAGCCGCGGATCGTCGGGCTTGAACTGCACCGCCGGCTCGCCCCAGCTCCAACTGCGGTAGGCGGCGAAATCGCGGTTCGGGTCGAAATCGCGTTCCAGTTGCACACTCTGGCAGGCGCTCAGCATTAGCAACAGGGGAAGGATCAGTAGTGACAGACGCATGGCTGTTCTCCGGAATTCAGATGCTCGGCGGATAGTCGGCGAGGGCATGTTGCAATGCGCTGCGCAGGGCTTCGGCGCGTTCATGCTGGCGGGTGCCGGCGAGCGCTTCGGCGTTGCCCTGCCAGACCCTTTGGCCGTCCCGGCTATCAATCAATTCGATATGCACCACTATGACCTCTTCCGTATAGCTGCGCACCAGCGGCGTACTGCCCCACAGGCCGACGCCATGGCCGTAGCGATCATGCCCATAGTAGCTGCCATAGTGGTCGACGACCTGACGCTGACGGGTTTCCTGGCGCAGCTCGGCGCTCACCTTGAGATCGCCCGTGGCGCCGGTCCGGGCCGGACGCAAACCGCGCTGATCGAGAGCGTTGCTGAGGGCTTCCTGTACCTGCTCGG
Source organism: uncultured Pseudomonas sp. (assembly GCA_946886875.1). The sequence continues at coordinate 1,349 of CAMPJN010000560.1, read as the reverse complement.
CGCTGATCCAGGCGCTGCTCGTGGGCTGCTGCCGCCAGCTCCAACTGCGGTAGCGACCATAGTCCCGCGGCGCCGCGGGGTAGGCGCTGAGGTCGAGGTATTGCGCGGCCTGGGGCGGAGCCGGCGGCAAGGGGTTGGACTCGGCCGTATAGGGATTCTGGCTTTGGCACGCCAGCAGGGCGGGTAGCAGCAGTAGAAGTGATAGGGCTTTCATGGTTTTCCTACCTCTTAGAGGTCAACCCTAGCCCGGATGCAATCCGGGAGCGATGCAAGCCGCACCATTTTTCCCCGGATTGCATCCGGCTACGATGCTGATAGAGCGTAGAAGCTTAAGGCCTTGTAGGGCGGACATGCCGAAGGCTTGTCCGCCATTTGGTCGCCAGCGGTGGACAAGGCTGCGCCATGTCCACCCTACAAAAGCACTCGTAACCCGAATAGGCGTCAGCGTAATCCGGGACCGATTCCCTGGATATCCACCTTCAGCGCGGCCGGCAAATCCAATGCAGATAGCGCCCCAGGCCGGCGAAGCTGGGGTGGCGGCGGTAGGCCAGTTCCATTTCCAGCAGGTCGATCAGCTCGGCCTTGGCCTGGAAGGGTTGCGGCATATAGTCGTGAAATACCCGCACGCCGCTCTGGCTTTCGACCTGCCAGAGTGCATCGAGTTGCGTCGCCAGCTCGCGCGGGTCGAGCGGCGTTTGCGGTGTCAGGCTTTGCTTTTCACCGGCGAACTCGGCTTTGCGCAGCTTACGGAAATGGCCCTTGAGCAGGTTGCGGTAGATCAGCGCATCCTTGTTGTAGAAGGCCAGCGACAGCCAACCGCCGGGCGCGCAGAGCTGATGCAGCACCGGCAGAATGGCCCTGGGTTCGGCCAGCCATTCGAGTACCGCGTGACAGATCACCAGGTCATAGGGTTGCGCCAGTTGGCCGAGCAGATCCTGCCAGGGCGCCTGAATAAAGGTCGCCTGCTGGCCGGCCGCGGCGAAGCGCTCACGGGCGCCTTGCAGCATGGGCTCGGCCGGCTCGCTGACGGTCACCTGGTGACCGCGCTCGGCCAACCACAACGACATATGGCCCAAACCCGCGCCGACGTCGAGCACCCGCAAAGGGCGGTCCGGCAGGGCTTCGGCAAGGTCGGCCTGGAGTACCGCGAGGCGGATCGCACCTTTGGCGCCGCCGTAGATTTTCTCGGCGAAGCGTGTTGCCAATTCATCGAAATGACGGTCATTCATCGAGCGAAGCGCCTTTCGCTATCGGCCAGTTTTGCCTGCACCGCCTGTTCCATATCGATGCCCAGCTCGCTGCACAGCAGTAACAGGTAGAGCACGATATCGCCGACTTCCTGGCCTGCA
>CAMPJN010000559.1 GCA_946886875.1 uncultured Pseudomonas sp. | reverse complement strand
TTCGCAGTACGTCGCCGGGTGCTGCATCACATAGCGGCAGGAGCAGTATTCCTTGGCGCTGTAGGCACCGAGGATGTCCGGGAAGGCTTGCAGGTGCGCGCGATTCTGCCAGCCGAGGCCGATCAGCAGCACCAGGATCAGCAACAACAAAGTGCGCAGTGGACGACGACGGATCATGGCTGTACCTCGCTAGCGGCAACGGGCGCCTCGGCGAAGGCGGCTTGCACCAGCTTGAGCAATTGGTTGTGCTGGAAGCTGCCGTCACGGTCGTCGGCGTAACGCACCACCACCAGGTTGGCGCTGGGCAGCACATACAAACCCTGGCCCCAGTGCCCGAGCGCGGCGAAGCTGTCCGCCGGCGCGTCCGCCCAGGGCTTGGCACTACCGGGCAATTCGGCGTTCAGCCACCAGTGCCCGCCCGGCACGGCATCACCCGGCTTGGCCAGTTGCCCGTTGTAGTTGGCAAACGGCGTGCGGTTGAACTCGACCCAGGCCTTGGGTAGCAACTGTCGCTCGCCCCAACGCCCGTCGCGCTGCATCAGCAGACCGATGCGCGCCAGATCGCGGGCGCTCATATAGAGGTAAGAGGAGCCGACGAAAGTGCCGGCGCCATCGCGTTCCCACACCGCCGAGTCGATGCCCAGGGGCTCGAACAGCGCGCGCCAGGGATAGTCCGGGTACGCCTCGGCGCCGACCATGCCTTTCAACGCAGCAGCGAGCACATTGCTGTCGCCGCTGGAATAGCGAAAATGCTGCCCCGGTTCGACGGCTGCTGGGTGGTCGGCGGTAAAGGCCGCCATGTCCTCGCGGCCACGGGTATAGAGCATGGCCACCACCGAGGATTTCAGCGGCGCGTACTCATAGTCTTCCTGCCAGTCCAGCCCCGAGGCCCAGTGCAGCAGGTGGCCGACCTTGACCTGCGGGTGCTTGGCGAACGGCGGGTAATAATCAGCGACCGCGGCGTCGAGCTTGAAACGCCCCTCGCCGTAGGCCACGCCAAGCACGCTGGCCAGCACGCTCTTGGCCATCGACCAGGCCAGATGCGCGGTATCGGCGTCGGTTGGCGCGGCGTAGCGCTCGTAAACAATCTGCCCGTCGCGGATCACCAGCAGCGCATCGCTGCGCACGCCGCTACGCGCAGCCTCGTCGCGCGCGGGAAAGGCATAAGCCTCAAGCTCCGCGACTGCGGCACTTGGCGCCGTTGCTGCTTGCGCCCACTGCTCGCTAGGCCAGCTTTGCGCCTGCACGCCAGCGGCCATCAGGCCGAATGCCAATATCAGGCTGAACCAACGCAAGGATAAGAAGAACATCGACACGCCCTTTGAACCGAACGAAGACGGCACCCTAGCACGCCGAATATGACAGTGATGTTCATCGCAACAGAAGCGCCATTGCGCTGTGGAAAGGCCCCGGATTGCGTTGGCGCTTATTAGGGCTACGGGCTGGGCGAGGATGGTTGGTAGGGTGGACATGACGAAGCCTTGTCCGCCGCCAGCGCGCCACGCCCCCCGAACCGGGCTTTACAGCTTCACCCCCAACAACGCCTGAGCTTTTTCCAGGCGTTTACGCCGCGCCGAGTTGGCGATGTTCAACAGCCCCTTGTCGCGCGCCCAGAGTTCGGCCCAGGGCGCCGGCCCCGCGGCGAGGGCGGCGTCCAGCTCGCCATCCAAACTGGCAAACTCGGCAAACAACCCACCCAGCAGCAGATGAGCGCTGGGCGTACGCGGGCATTGCCGCGCCACCTCGGCGCAGCCGGCGAGCAAACCGAGCAGGCGCAGTTGCAGGCTCTGTGCCCAGTGGTTTTCCTGGCCGACGCCGAATAGCCAGGCAGTTACCGCGCAGAGCACGTGCAGGTCCTCGATACTGCGAAAGGGTTTCACATAGTCGCTCCAGCCATCGCCGGCCAAGCGTTCGCAATGCACCTGGTCGAGATGCAGGCGGCCATGGTCGATATCCGGCATCAGCGGCAACGCCGGCAACGCCTCGATACGCAGCCCGGGGGCGCCGGCGTAGACCACGCCCAGGGCCAGGCGAACCGCTTCGCCTTCGGCTTCCTCGCGGGCGGCAACCAGCAGCCAGTCCGCCGAACCGGCGGCGGTGACGAAATCCTTATGGCCACTGAGCGTCAGCGCACTCAGGCGAGTGCCCATGTCCGTCGGACGGGTGCTCTTGTTCTCGGTCACGCACAGGGCGCCGAGGGTCCAGGGCGCGGACGGCCAGAGCACACGCAAGGCGCCCTGATAACCGGCGAGAAAGGCCAGGCCGGGCGTCGCCGCCAGACGCCCGCCGAGCAGCGCCAGCTCGAAAGGCGCGGGGCTGCCGAGGCGCGTCAGCAGGCTGGCGTACCACTCATCGAGGCGTGCAGCCGGCAAACGGGCGTGGCTGGTCAATAGCTGTTGCCAGGGCATGGGAGCTCCTTGTCGCGGAAAGTCACTGTCACGCAAGCATCACCAAAACGTCATCTGGGTGACACCGCCTCTACCTAGCCTGAGCTTGCCCAACAAGTTCGACCGGCTGCAAGACTTAAGAGTCTGTTTAAAGCCGGCTAATCAGGCCAGGTGAAACCACGAACGAAGGTTAGGCAAGGCTGAGCGCTCGCGAAGGAGCCAACCGAGCAGCGCTGACGGTGACGCCGCATAACCGACGCAGTGATTTTCACCACGCCGAAACGGAGATGACGGCATGACCCAGATGGCAATTACCCGCGACCGCACCACCCCAGCCCGCCGC
>CAMPJN010000558.1 GCA_946886875.1 uncultured Pseudomonas sp. | reverse complement strand
TCAGGGATTTCGGCGGCAGCTCTTCGGTGCCCAGTTCTACCAGAAAATCGTGCGCACTCATTCTGCTGCCTCCAGCTTGGCTAGTACTTCATCACGCAGGTCGGGGGCGGCGAGCGGGAAGCCGAGCTTGCGCCGCGCTTGCAGGTAGCTCTGCGCCACGGCGCGAGCCAGGGCGCGTACGCGCAGGATGTACTGCTGACGCGCGGTCACCGAAATGGCGCGGCGGGCATCGAGCAGGTTGAAGGTATGGGAGGCCTTGAGCACCATCTCGTAGGTCGGCAGCGGCAGCTCCAGCTCGATCAGGCGGTTGGCTTCGCTCTCATAGAAATCGAAGAGTTCGAACAGCTTGTCGACGTTGGCGTGCTCGAAGTTGTAGGTCGACTGCTCCACCTCGTTCTGGTGGAACACATCGCCATAGGTGACGGTGCCGAATTGGCCGTCGGTCCAGATCAGGTCGTAGACCGAGTCGACGCCCTGCAGGTACATGGCCAGGCGCTCGAGGCCGTAGGTGATCTCGCCGGTCACCGGGTAGCACTCGATGCCGCCGACCTGCTGGAAGTAGGTGAACTGGGTGACTTCCATGCCGTTCAGCCAGATTTCCCAGCCCAGACCCCAGGCGCCGAGGGTCGGCGATTCCCAGTTGTCTTCGACGAAGCGGATGTCGTGTACCAGTGGGTCGATGCCGATGGCCTTCAGCGAGCCTAAGTACAGCTCCTGGAAGTTCTCCGGGTTCGGCTTCAAGACCACCTGGAACTGATAGTAGTGCTGCAGGCGATTGGGGTTCTCGCCATAACGGCCATCGGCGGGACGGCGCGAAGGCTGCACGTAGGCGGCGTTCCAGGTTTCCGGGCCGATGGCGCGCAGAAAGGTGGCAGTGTGGAAGGTGCCGGCGCCCACTTCCATATCGTAAGGCTGCAACACCACACAACCTTGCTCGGCCCAGTATTGCTGCAGGACGAGGATCAAGTCTTGGAAGGTGCGCACGGCAGGCGTAGTCTGGCTCACGAAAAATTCACCTGTTGGCTGCGACAGAAAGGGCGGGAGTATACCCCAATCCGCGCCGCCTCCACTGCCCTGGAAGGCCCTATGCCACGCTGCTTCTGGTGTAACCAAGACCCGTTGTACATGAGCTACCACGATGAAGAATGGGGCGTGCCGCAACGCGACCCGCAGGCGCTGTTCGAGTTATTGCTGCTCGAAGGCTTTCAGGCCGGGCTGTCCTGGATCACCGTATTGAAGAAACGCGAGCGCTACCGCGAGGTGCTGTTCGGCTTCGATCCCAAGCGTCTGGCGCAGATGAGCGATGAGTACATCGAACAGCTGATGCAGGACCCCGGGATCATCCGCAACTTCCTCAAACTCAAGGCGGCCCGGCAGAACGCCCAGGCCTGGCTCGCGCTGGAAGACCCGGTGGCGTTGCTCTGGTCGTTCGTCGGTGGCGCGCCGAAAATCAATCACTTCCAAGACCGCAGCCAGGTGCCGGCCGTGACCCCGGAAGCAGAGGCGATGAGCAAAGCGCTGCGCAAGGCTGGCTTCAATTTCGTTGGTCCGACCATCTGCTACGCCTATATGCAGGCCAGCGGCATGGTCATGGATCACACCACCGATTGCGACCGTTACGCCTCGCTAAAGAGTTAACAGCCCCCGGCTCGTCGCAATCTGTGCCTCGCGTCGCTCCGCTTAAGCCACTCTTGGTTACACTAGGCGCCTTTTGGCCTGGCGGAGTTGCTTGTGGAAAAACTCAAAGGTGCCCTGGTGGTGGGCTTTTTGCGTCTGTTTGCCCTGCTGCCTTGGCGTGTCGCGCAGAACCTGGGCGCGGCCATCGGCTGGTTGATGTGGAAGCTGCCCAATGGCTCGCGCGACGTCGCCGACATCAACCTGCGCAAATGCTTTCCCGAACTCGACGAGGCCGGCCATCAGCACTTGCTGCGCCAGAGCCTGATGGCGATCGGCAAGACCTTGACCGAAAGCGCCTGCTCTTGGATCTGGCCGGTAGAGAGAACGCTCAAACTGATTCGCCAGGTCGACGGCCTGGATGTACTGCAGGCCGCCCTGGATAGCGGCAAAGGCGTGGTGCTGATTACCAGCCATCTCGGCAACTGGGAAGTGCTGTTGCAATACGCCAGCTCGGTGAGCAAGCCGGTGCTGCTGTATCGGCCGATCAAGATGCAGGCGGTCGATCAGTTGCTGATCCGCAAGCGAACCCAACAGGGCAACAGCCTGGCGGCCTCGACCAAGGAAGGCATCCTCAGCCTGATCAAAACGCTGCGCCGTGGCGGCGTTGCCGGGATTGCCGCGGACCCGGAGCCAAGTGTGTCGAGCGGTTTGTTCGTGCCCTTCCTCGGGGTGCCGGCGTTGACCAGCAAGTTCGTGCCTTCTCTGGTAAACGGCCACAAGGCCGTTGCGGTGTTTATCCATGCGCTGCGTCTGGAGGACGGCAAGGGCTATCGCGTGGTCGTCGAGCCGGCACCCGAGGCGCTCTACGGCGACGATCTGGAGGCGGCTGTCACGGCGCTCAACCAGGGCATCGAGAAGCAGGTACGCAAAGACCCGAGCCAATACATGTGGAATATGAAGCGCTTCAAGAAGCGCCCCGCGGGCGAGGCCAAATGGTATTGAGTCGCATGGCTTGCGGCTTTTGACCGGGCTCGCTAGTCTGCCTGAACGGCCATCGACGGATGCAGCATGAGCAACCAGCGCAAGAACACCCGCACGCCCCTCAAGGTTCGCCT
>CAMPJN010000557.1 GCA_946886875.1 uncultured Pseudomonas sp. | reverse complement strand
TAAAGGTCGCCGATGGCGTCGAGAATCTTGTGTTTGACGAATTCGTCCTCGTAACGCAGGCCGTCTTCGTTCAACACACGGTGCTCGTCGACCACGATGGCGTTATCCACACTGCCGCCGAGTGCCAGGTTCTGCGAACGCAGGAACTCGATATCGCGCATGAACCCGAAGGTACGTGCGCGACTGACTTCCTTGACGAAGGAGGTGCTGGAAAAGTCGACGCTGGCCGACTGGGTGCGATTGCGGAACACCGGGTGATCGAAATCGATCTCGAAGGTCACCTTGAATCCCTCGAAGGGGACGAAGGTGGCGCGCTTGTCGCCCTCCTCGACCGTCACTTCGCGGATGATCCGGATGAATTTCTTGTGGGCGTCCTGCTCTTGCAAACCAGCGGATTGAATCAGAAATACGAAGGGGCCGGCGCTGCCGTCCATGATCGGCACTTCGGATGCGGAGAGTTCGACGTAGGCGTTATCGATGCCCAGGCCTGCCATGGCCGAAAGCAGGTGCTCTACCGTATCCACCTTGACATCACCATTGACCAACGTGGTCGACATGGTGGTTTCGCCAACATTGCCTGCACGCGCGGGGATTTCCACGACAGGGTCAAGGTCGGTGCGACGGAACACGATACCGGTGTCCACAGGTGCCGGCTTCAGGGTCAGGTAAACCTTCTCCCCGGAATGCAGGCCAACGCCAGTGGCGCGGATAATGTTCTTCAAGGTACGTTGTCTGATCATGGCTTGGCCGCTATAGCGCTAGTTGCGAATTGTTTTCAACAATGGCCGGCGATGATAGCAGAACCGGCCTTTGCTGAATACCAATCGCCCCATGCCCTCGATCCCTTCCATCAATCGGCCTGACGTCGCAGAAAGGCCGGAATGTCCAGATAATCCAGGTCGTCCTGCGGGTTCAGCTTAGCGGCGGTAGCACCACCGGCATGGCTTTGACGCTGAACGGTGGGGCGTTCGTAGTCCTTGTAGTTGACGCTTTGCTCACTACGCGCCGGAGCAGCGGATGCCGCGACCGAGCTGGTGACTTGCACGGTATTGTCGATAACCTTGACCGGCTTCTCGATTTTCGCGCCCAAGCCAGTGGCCACTACGGTGACGTGCAATTCGTCGCGCATATCGGGATCGATCACGGTGCCAACCTTGACGGTGGCGTGCTCGGACGCGAATTGTTCGATGATGTTGCCGACGTCCGAGTATTCACCCAGCGACAGATCGGGACCTGCTGTGATGTTCACTAGGATGCCGCGAGCGCCCTGAAGGTTCACATCTTCGAGCAACGGATTGCGAATCGCCGCCTCGGTGGCTTCGCGGGCGCGGTTCGGACCGCTGGCGCAGCCAGTGCCCATCATCGCCATACCCATTTCGCTCATCACGGTTTTCACGTCGGCGAAGTCGACGTTGATCATGCCCGGACGCTTGATGATGTCGGAAATACCGCGCACGGCGCCGGCCAGCACGTCGTCTGCCTTGGCGAAAGCCGACAGCAGGCTGGCGTCCTTACCGAGGATGGTCAGCAGCTTTTCGTTGGGGATGGTGATCAGCGAGTCGACGCTTTCCGCCAATGCGCGAATGCCCTCTTCGGCGATCAGCATGCGCTTGCGCCCTTCGAACGGGAACGGACGGGTCACCACCGCAACGGTGAGGATGCCCATTTCCTTGGCCACCTGAGCGATCACCGGAGCAGCACCGGTGCCGGTACCGCCACCCATGCCGGTGGTGATGAAGACCATGTCGGTGCCTTGCAGCACTTCGGCGATACGCTCGCGGTCTTCCATCGCGGCCTGACGGCCGACGTCCGGATTGGCACCCGCACCCAGGCCCTTGGTCACGCCGGTGCCGAGTTGCAGGATGGTGCGCGCGCCGATGTTTTTCAGCGCCTGCGCATCGGTGTTGGCGCAGATGAATTCGACGCCTTCGATATTGTTTTTTGCCATGTGATTGACCGCGTTACCGCCGCCACCACCGACACCTATTACTTTGATCACAGCACTCTGTGGTGCGCTATCTACGAGTTCAAACATTTCCCCTCTCCTTTATTACTCTGGGTTGTAACGCCTACTGCATTGCTCGGGTTCGAATCAAAAATTGCCTTGCACCCAGCGCTTCAAGCGCTCCAGCACGGGCATTTTCGGTTCATCGTTGTAATTGCTGATTGCCGACATGGAGATGCCATCGGTCTGCTTCTGCAGGCCATACAGCAACAACCCCACGCCGGTGGAATAAATCGGATTGCGCACCACGTCGGCCAAACCCCTGACGCTCTGCGGCATGCCCAGGCGCACCGGCATATGGAAGATTTCCTCGGCCAGTTCGACCGCGCCTTCCATCTTCGAGGTACCGCCGGTGAGGACGATGCCGGCCGGGATCAGGTCCTCGTAGCCGCTGCGGCGCAGCTCGGCCTGAATCAGGGTGAACAGCTCGTCGTAGCGCGGCTCGACCACTTCGGCCAGCGACTGGCGCGACAGATCGCGCGGCGGCCGGTCGCCGACGCTCGGCACCTTGATGGTTTCGCCAGCGCCAGCCAGCTTGGCCAGGGCGCAGGCGTAGCGAATCTTGATTTCTTCGGCGTACTGGGTCGGCGTGCGCAGGGCCATGGCGATGTCGTTGGTGACCTGGTCGCCAGCGATCGGGATCACCGCCGTGTGGCGAATCGCGCCTTCGGTGAAAATGCAGATATCGGTGGTGCCGCCGCCGATATCGACCAGGCACACGCCCAGCTCCT
>CAMPJN010000556.1 GCA_946886875.1 uncultured Pseudomonas sp. | reverse complement strand
CCGACGATCGGCACCACCACGAAGGTGATCTCGATGAAGTCGAGGATAAAGCCGAGCAGGAAGATCACCAGCATCACCAGGAAGAAGGCGCCGAGCACGCCGCCGGGCAACTGGGCGAAGATGTCCTCGATCATCGCCTCGCCGCCGAAGCCGCGGAACACCAGGGAGAACAGCGAGGCGCCAATCAGGATCATGAACACCATGGCGCTGATTTCGGTGGTGCCGTAGGCCACTTCGCGCAGTTGGCCGAAGCTCAGCTTGCGCTTGTACAGGGCCAGCAGCATGGCGCCCATTGCGCCCAGTGCCGCCGCTTCGGTGGGAGTGGCGTAACCGGCGAGGATTGAGCCGAGTACCGCACCGATCAGCAACAGCGGCGGGAACAGTGCGTTGATCAGCTTGCCCCACTCGATAGGGCCGAGCTCTTCCTGCGGCAGGGCCGGCAGCTTCTTCGGTTGGAAGATCGCCACGCCGATGATGTAGAGGATGTACAAACCGACCAACAGCAAACCTGGCAGCAGTGCGCCGACGAACAGGTCGCCGACCGAGACGGTCTTCGGCGAGAAGATACCCATCTTCAACTGCGCCTGCTGATAGGCGCTGGACATTACGTCACCGAGCAATACCAGCACGATCGACGGCGGAATGATTTGGCCCAGGGTGCCGGTAGCGGCCAGGGTGCCGGTAGCGATCGCCGGGTCGTAGCCGCGACGCAGCATGGTCGGCAGCGCCAACAGGCCCATGGTCACCACTGTGGCGCCGACGATGCCGGTCGAAGCGGCGAGCAAGGCGCCGACCACGCACACCGAAATCGCCAGGCCGCCGCGCAGGGTGCCGAACAGTCGCGACATGGATTCGAGCAGGTCTTCGGCGACCCGCGACTTCTCCAGCATCACCCCCATAAACACGAACAGCGGCACCGCCAACATGGTCTGGTTGTTCATGATGCCGAACAGACGGTTGGGTAGAGCGCCGAGGTAGCCGGCGTCGAAGGTGCCGGTGACGATGCCGATACCGGCGAACAGCAGGGACACACCACCGAGGGTAAAAGCGACCGGGTAGCCGGCCATCAACGCCCCGCAAATGCAGACGAACAGCAGAATCGCCATTAACTCAACCATGCTTCACCTCTGGCGCAGGCATGCGGCCGGTCATGACGTAAAAGGATTTGATCAAGTCGGCGATGCCCTGCAGTACCAGGCTGGCGACCAGCACCAGGATGATGCTCTTCTGCAGAAAGACGAACTTCAGGCCGCCCGATTCGCTGGAGCCTTCCTGGGTCGCCCAGGAATTACTCACGTAATCCCAGCTGGCCCAACCGAGGAACAAGCACACCGGCAGGAGGAACAGAACGGTGCCCAGGCTGTCCACCAGCGCTTGCCGGCGACCGCTGAACTTCTGGTAGAAAATATCCACGCGGACATGGCCGTTGCGCTGCAACACCCAGGCCGCTGCGCCCATGAATACCAGGGCGTGGGCGTAAAGCACGGCTTCTTGCAGGGCGGTTGCGCCTACGCCGAAACCGTAACGCAGTACCACCACGATAGAGGTGCCGACTACGAGGAACAGCGTCAGCCAGGAACAGGCTTTGCCGAGCCCGGAATTTATCGAGTCGATAAGGCGCGCAATGCTCAGCAACGGAGGAGGAGATGTCGTCATGGCAGATCCTTTATTGTTATGAGCCAAGAAGGCCTGGGATTCTAGGTGGCGGGGTAAAAGCGTCGCAACTCGCAATACTACGTACGTAGTCGCTGCGCTTGAGCGATGCTGGTGCCTATGATAGTCAGTATTAGCTGATTGCTGGCGATCCCAGTGCTCAGACCCTTAACAACAACAAGGAACCATTACATGAAACGTCGTCAAATTCTCGCAGCAGCGGGCGTAGGCCTTGCAGCCACGGCCTTGGCCGGTTGCAAAGACAAGGCTGAAACCGCCGCCAAGCCCCAAGAGGGTGCGGGTGCTCAAACCTTCAACTGGAAAATGGTCACCTCCTGGCCGAAGAATTTTCCGGGTGTCGGCGTGGGGGCCGAACGCTTCGCAAAATTGGTCGAGACAATGAGCAATGGCCGTCTCAAGGTCAAAATTTATGCCGCCGGCGAACTGGTACCCGCGCTGGAAGTGTTCGACGCGGTATCCCGCGGCACCGCAGAAATGGGCCACGGCGCGCCCTACTACTGGAAAGGCAAGGTTCCGGCGGCGCAGTTCTTCTGTGCTTCGCCATTCGGCCCCAACGCTCAGGAAATGAACGCCTGGCTGCACAGGGGCGGCGGCATGGAACTGTGGGAGGAAGTCTACAAACCCTTCGGCGTACTGCCGATGGCGTGCGGTTCCACCGGTGTGCAGACCGCCGGCTGGTTCAACAAGGAAATCAATAGTGTCGCCGATTTCCAGGGCTTGAAAATGCGCACCCCGGGCCTCGGCGGCGAAGTGCTGACCAAGATGGGCGGCACCGTGGTCAACATGCCGGCCGGCGAGATCTTCACTGCCCTGCAAACCGGCGCGATCGATGCCACCGAGTGGATCGGGCCTTACAACGACCAGGCCCTGGGCCTGCACAAAGCCGCCAAGTACTACTACACCCCGGGCTGGCAAGAGCCGAACGTCACCTTCGAGCTGGACATCAACCTCAAGGCCTGGGAAACCCTGCCGGCCGATCTGCAAGCCATCGTCCGTGCCGCGGCGCGCGATGTGAACGGCGACATGCTCGACGACTACAACGCCAAGAACATGGAAGCGCTGGA
>CAMPJN010000555.1 GCA_946886875.1 uncultured Pseudomonas sp. | reverse complement strand
TCGCCCAGGAAATGAACGTCTCGATCAAAAGCACCTCGGGTCCGGTACTCGAACGGCCGGGCGACCTGGCCGCGTTGCTGACCAATCTGGAGCCGGGCGATGTGCTGTTCATCGACGAAATCCATCGTCTGTCCCCTATCGTCGAGGAAGTGCTGTACCCGGCCATGGAGGATTTCCAGCTCGATATCATGATCGGCGAAGGGCCGGCCGCGCGCTCGATCAAGCTCGACTTGCCGCCGTTCACCCTGGTCGGCGCCACCACCCGCGCCGGTATGCTGACCAATCCATTGCGCGACCGCTTCGGCATCGTCCAGCGCCTGGAGTTCTACAACGTCGACGACCTGACCACCATCGTTATGCGTTCGGCGGGGATTCTCGGTCTGCCCATCGAAATTCAGGGCGCTTACGAAATCGCTCGGCGCGCCCGTGGTACGCCGCGCATCGCCAACCGCCTGTTGCGCCGGGTGCGCGACTTCGCCCAGGTGCGCGGTCAGGGCGACATCACCCGGCCGATCGCCGACCTGGCGCTGAACCTGCTGGATGTCGACGAGCGCGGTTTCGATCATCAGGATCGGAGGCTGCTGCTGACCATGATCGAGAAGTTCGACGGCGGCCCGGTCGGCGTCGACAACCTGGCGGCGGCGATCAGCGAAGAGCGCCATACCATCGAAGACGTACTGGAACCCTACCTGATTCAGCAGGGCTATATCATGCGTACCCCGCGTGGGCGCGTGGTTACTCGCCATGCCTACCTGCACTTTGGCCTGAATGTGCCCAAGCGCATGGGTGAATTGCCAAGTGCCGATCTATTTGCGGGCGACAATGAATAGAAAAAAATACTTACTACAAGCGATTGGCAAGATCGGGAGCTGGCACTAGAGTATGCGCGCACAAAACGGAGTTCAGTCTTTCACCCATCGTTGTCGGGTTTACTACGAAGACACCGATGCGGGCGGCATCGTCTACTACGTCAATTACCTCAAGTTTATGGAACGGGCTCGCACCGAGCGGCTACGCGATCTGGGTTTTGCCCAGTCGTCGTTGGCGGGTGAGGGCCTGTTATTTGTCGTGCATTCGGCTGAGGCGCGCTATCACGCGCCGGCGCGTCTGGATGACGAACTGCTGGTAACGGCTGAAGTGATCGAGTTGAACCGTGTCAGCCTGCGTTTCCGTCAACAGGTCAGGCGGGTATCGGATGATCTGCTGCTCTGTGAAGGGCAGTTTCTGGTGGCCTGTGTGGGCGCCGACAATTTGAAACCCCGGGCCATTCCCCCAGCCTTGCGTGCGGCCTTTGCCGGCCAGGGCGGCGCGGGTATATCTGAAGCAGGAGAGTAAGCGTGGAAGCCAACACCGTTGACCATATGTCGATGTGGAGTTTGATCAGCAACGCCAGTTTGGTGGTGCAATTGGTGATGTTGACGCTAGTGGCTGCATCGGTCACCTCCTGGGTCATGATCTTTCAGCGCACGACCATGTTGCGTGCGGCCAAGCGCGCCCTGGACAACTTCGAGGAGCGCTTCTGGTCCGGTATCGACTTGTCCAAGCTTTATCGTCAGGCGGGCAGCAACCCGGATCCGGATTCGGGGCTGGAGCAGATTTTCCGCGCCGGCTTCAAAGAATTCTCGCGTTTGCGTCAGCAGCAGGGCGTCGACCCGGACGCGGTGATGGACGCCGTGGCGCGGGCCATGCGCGTGGCCATCTCGCGTGAAGAAGAGAAGCTCGAGCAGAGTCTGCCGTTCCTCGCCACCGTCGGGTCCACCAGTCCTTATATCGGTCTGTTCGGCACCGTCTGGGGGATCATGAACTCCTTCCGCGGCCTGGCCCAGGTGCAGCAAGCGACCCTCGCCACAGTGGCGCCGGGCATCGCCGAAGCGCTGATCGCCACCGCCATCGGCCTGTTCGCCGCGATTCCTGCGGTTATCGCCTACAACCGTTTCTCCTCGCGCGGCGAGATGTTGATCGGTCGCTACTACACCTTTGCCGACGAATTCCAGGCGATCCTGCATCGCAAAGTGCATACCAGCGACGACTAAGCCCTCGGCATCTTTAATACAGGTTTTCTAAGCCATGGCGAGAATTCGCAACAGACGCAAGCCAGTCTCCGAGATGAACGTGGTGCCCTACATCGATGTGATGTTGGTACTGCTGGTCATCTTCATGGTGACCGCGCCGATGCTCAACCAAGGGGTCAAGGTCGATCTGCCGAAAGTCAGCAGTGAAGTCTTGCCGCAGGATAATAACGCCCAGGTACTGACCATTTCGATCAAGGCCGACAAGACCTACTTCTGGAATATGGGTACCGAGGTCGATGTCGATACCGTGCAGGACCAGGCCATGACTCTCGAGGAGATGACCCGCGCGGTGACCGCGATCATCAACCAGAGCCGCACCCAGGGCAAACAGGTGCAAGTATTCGTGCGCGGCGACAAAGCGGTCGATTACGGCACCGTGATGGCGGCCATGGGTGGCCTGCAGCAGGCCGACGTCGGTAACGTCGGGCTGATTACCGAGGCCCCCTGATGCAGCAGCGCGAGCGTTCCCCTTCGGAAAGCCTGTTCTGGCCGGTGCTTTGGGCCGTGGCGCTGCATGTGCTGATGTTTGCCATGTTGTTCGTCAGCTTCGCCTTCGCCCCGGACCTGCCGCCAGCCAGGCCGGTGGTGCAGGCGACCCTGTACAAGTTGCAGTCGCAGAGTCAGGCCACCACCCAGACCAATCAGAAGATCGCCGGGGAAACCAAGAAAACCAC
>CAMPJN010000554.1 GCA_946886875.1 uncultured Pseudomonas sp. | reverse complement strand
GGTCGATGGCGAGGATGTCGCCGGTCGGCGGCTTGGTGAACTTGTAGGCGCCGTGACTGGTGCCGATGGCGATGGCCAGGGCATCGACCTGGGTGCGCTTGACGAAGTCAGCGGCCTCTTCCGGGTCGGTGAGCATCTGGCTGTGATCGAGCACGCCTTCGGCGCCAACGCCGTCTTCTTCGCCGGCCATGCCGGTTTCCAGGCTGCCCAGGCAACCCAGCTCACCTTCCACCGACACGCCGCAGGCGTGGGCGAAGGCTACGGTCTGCTGGGTGACGCGGACGTTGTAGTCGTAGTCGGCCGGGGTCTTGCCGTCTTCTTTCAGCGAGCCGTCCATCATCACCGAGGAAAAGCCCAGCTGGATCGAGCGCTGGCACACGTCAGGGCTGGTGCCGTGGTCCTGGTGCATGCACACCGGGATATGCGGGAATTCTTCGATGGCCGCCAGGATCAGGTGACGCAGGAACGGTGCGCCGGCGTATTTGCGAGCGCCGGCGGAGGCCTGGACGATAACCGGGGAATCGGTTTTGTCGGCCGCTTCCATGATCGCGCGCATCTGCTCGAGGTTGTTGACGTTGAAGGCCGGCACGCCGTAGCCGAATTCGGCGGCGTGGTCGAGCATCTGGCGCATGCTGATAAGTGCCATGGTTTTCCTGTCTCCCGCTAAGGGTCATTAATCGTTCAAGCCTGCCGCATGGGCGGGCCCTGTTCAAGTTTCGGCGGGCCGGTATCGCCCCGCACCGTTAAAGAGTCGGCGCTTACGCCATACCCACTGTCCGTCCCGGTCGCATCGGCGCGCTACGGCAGCAGGCAAGCACCGGGCCGGCTGCTGTCCTGCGCGTTATGTCGCCGCGCTTGCGCTGCCTGATCCTGCACCGGGCTCTGCTCGGCAATCGAGCTCACCTGCATCTGCCTGCACCAGCCGTCATCCTGCTCCGGGTCGCTGACGCAGGCGACCAGCCCGACCACTATTGCAAGAAGCGCCAAATGCCTAAGCATCATTGCCTCCGTCGCTACCAATCAACGCGCTCAAGGCGCCTTGCAGCCGCGCCCGATCAAATCATCCGTGACTGTCCAGTACACCAGTCCCTGCTCACCTTTGGTATGCAAGGATAGCCGGCCGTCGCTGTAAAGCTCGCCGGAGCCAGCAGGTTCCTGCTGCAGGCGATAAACCGTACGGTCATCGTTCAGACGCACCTCGACCTGCTCCATGTTGCGGTCGCTAAAGCGCCAGAACACCTGGGCCTGGCTGTCGCAGACCCAGCGCGTCCATTCGCTCGTCGCCTGCCCCGCACAGCCGGCCAGCAGGGCCAGCAGCGCACCGGCGATGACAACTCCGAGCATTCTGCGCATCCCAATATCCTTCGGCGGCAACTTAGCGATACTCAACAATCCTGTTCTCCCTGTACGCGGGTCGGGTCGCCCGTGCTTTGCTCGTCGATGCGTTGATCGTCCTGGGTGGTCGGCAGGCTGATCTCAGCCGGGCTGAACACTTCGCAGGGCCCCTTGCCAGACGAACCGGCACAACCGGCGAGGCCAGCGCATAAGATCCCGATCACAGCAATATTTCCCATGTCAGTAACTCCTTGTAGGTGAAGTTACTGACCGCTTGCCGCACACAAGGTTTAATCGGGCTCAAGCCTGCTCGGCACGCTGCTCCAGTATGGCAACCGCCGGCAGCACCTTGCCTTCGACGAATTCGAGGAAGGCGCCACCGCCGGTGGAGATATAGCCGATCTGCTCGGCCACGCCGTATTTGTCGATCGCTGCCAGGGTGTCGCCGCCGCCGGCGATGGAGAACGCCGGGCTTTCGGCGATGGCCAGGGCCAGGGCCTTGGTGCCGTTGCCGAACTGATCGAACTCGAACACCCCGACCGGGCCGTTCCACAGGATGGTCTGCGAGGCCTTGAGCATCTCGGCGAACATGGCCGCAGTCTGCGGGCCGATGTCGAGAATCATGTCGTCCTCAGCCACGTCGGCAACCAGCTTGACAGTGGCGGCGGCGCCTTCGGCGAATTCCTTGGCCACCACCACATCCACCGGCAGCGGCACGCTGACCTTGGCGGCGATGGCTTTGGCGGTGTCGAGCAGATCGGCTTCGTACAGCGACTTGCCCACCGGCAGGCCAGCTGCGGCGAGGAAGGTGTTGGCAATACCGCCGCCGACAATCAGCGAGTCACAGATATCAGCCAGGGAGTTGAGCACGTCGAGCTTGGTCGACACCTTGGAGCCGGCGACTATTGCCAGCATCGGTCGGGCCGGATTACCCAGGGCCTTGCCCAGGGCATCCAGTTCGGCCGCCAGCAGCGGGCCAGCGCAGGCGACTTTGGCGAACTTGGCCACGCCGTGGGTGGAACCCTGGGCGCGGTGGGCGGTGCCGAAAGCGTCCATCACGAACACATCGCAGAGCGCGGCGTACTGCTGGGCCAGCGCGTCAGTGTTTTTCTTCTCGCCGTTGTTGAAACGCACGTTCTCCAGCAGCACCAGCTGGCCGGGCTCGACCGTGACGCCGTCGAGGTAATCCTTGAGCAGCGGCACTTCGCGGCCCAGGGCCTTGGACAGGTAATCGGCGACCGGCTTGAGGCTGTCTTCTTCGCTGTACTGGCCCTCGGTCGGACGTCCCAGGTGCGAGCAGACCATCACCGCGGCGCCTTTTTCCAGCGCCAGCTTGATGGTCGGCAGGGAGGCGAGGATGCGCGCGTCGCTCTTCACCGCGCCGTCCTTCACCGGGACGTTGAGGTCTTCGC
>CAMPJN010000553.1 GCA_946886875.1 uncultured Pseudomonas sp. | reverse complement strand
GGGTCGCGCTTGGCCCAGGGCGACCACTGCTCCCAGTTGTGCAGGTCGTTGACCTGGGCGAACACCTGCTCCAGCGGCGCCGCCACGCTGATCGAGCGTTCGACACTGAAGCGCTCGGGTTGCCGGGCGATCAGCAGTGCCAGTACACCAATGACGATTAGCGCTGCGATAAGCACATAAACAAACATGGCTTTGGCTCTCCTGTAAAAACTGATTTGGCAGACCGATCAAGGCGTCAGGTCGGATAGCGTCTTACCGCTCTCCATATCGCTGGGCATGGAAAAATGCTCGTGGGCGATCAGCCACTTCTCACCCTGCTTGCGAAAACATTGGGTGACGCGCATCCAGCAACTTTGCATCTGCCCTTTGTCGTCGGTGCCGCCGCAATGGAACAGGTAATGCGCCACGACCAAATCGTCGCTGATCATAAAGCTCGGCTCGTGCACCTCGAACATGCCCTCGCCCGTGCACATTTCCATGCAGGCTTGCCAGTGGGCCTGGTAGGCGTCGCGGCCGACGAAGCGCAGCGGGCCGATGGCGTCGTAGGCGACCACATCCTCGCTGTAGTGGCTGATGATGCGCTGGACATCCTTGCTGCGTGCGGCTTGCGCCCAACTGTCGATGGTCTGTTTGATCTGGTTTTGTGGGGTCTCGATGATCATGGTCGTTCTCCAGTTTTCGTTGGTGTTGCGGGTGGTTCAGGCTTGGTTGGCGGCGCAACAGCAAGGGGCGACCGCCGCTTGTTCGTACTCATCGTGCAGGCGGGTCCAGTTCATGCCTTTGCCATCCAGGTCGGGCATGCCGTCCCAACCTTCGCCACGGCCGAATGGCGTCAGGTCGAGGTAGTGAAAGCTGCTCATCAGCATCTCCAGGCCGCGTCCATAGCTGGAATAGCTGTGGTAGACCCGCTCGCCGTCGCGCAGAAAGACGCTGACGCCGGGTTGTTCGCCCTGCACGTGATAGGTCAGGCCCAGGCGTTCCAGTTCGGCCTTGTCGCGGTAGTTGTATTCGACCGGGGCGATGCGCTCGTCGGTGGTGGCGTGGTAGTCGTAGTTGAAGCTGCTGCCAAGCGAGGAATACCAGGGCAGCGTCCAGCCCATTCGCCGTTTGAAGGCCTCAAGCTCGGCCAGCGGCGCGCGGGAAACCAGCACCAGGGTGGTGTCGCGGGTATGCAGGTGCGACTGGTGGCCGACGTTGTCGACCAGGCAGGAACAGCCGTCGCAGCCCTCACCGCGGTCGCTGTGGTACATGAAGTGGTAGACGATCAGTTGGCTGCGGCCTTCGAACAGCTCGAGCAGACGCACCTCGCCTTGCGGTCCGTCAAAGCGGTAATCCTGCTCCACCGCCACCATCGGCAGTTGCCGGCGCTCGGCATTCAGCGCATCGCGTTGGCGGGTCAGCGCTTTCTCTTTTTCCAGCAGCGCTTTGCGCGCCAGCAGCCACTCTTCGCGGCTGGCGATACGGGGCAGTGGGTAGTCATTGCGGCTCATGGGGTGAACTCCCTGGGATGGATCCGCTAGTAGGTTGCCCGCTCACACATCCAGCTGGCGTACCGGCCGCACTTCGACACCGCCGACCCGCGCCGCCGGGATCTTGCCGGCAACCTGCAACGCTTCGTTGAGGTCGCGGGCTTCGATCAGGTAGAAGCCCGCCAGCTGCTCCTTGGTCTCGGCGAAGGGCCCATCGGTGATGGTCAGCTTGCCGCCGCGCATGCGCACCGTGGTGGCGGTCTCCACCGACTGCAAGGCCTCGGCGGCGAGCATGCGTCCGCTTTGCCGCACGGACTCGGCATAGGCGAAACATTCCTCGTCCCGCGGGCTATCGGGGGAGTCGTGCAGCAGCTGTTCGTTGCTGTAGACCAGGCATAGGTATTTCATGGCGTCCTCCGGCGTTTTTTTCATTGTTGGTAATCACTAGTCGCGCGGCCGTTAGGCAAATCGACAACGGCGTTGAAAATATTTTCATGGCCGACCAGCGGTGCGGATCGGTCTAGTAAGTCGCGGCTAAAGCCCCTCCCACGGGGTCGGCTGTGCTGGTGGGAGGGGCTGGGCGGCACCCCGTTTTAGCCGCGAGGCGACAAGCCCACCGATCAGGCGTCCTTCAACGCCTGCAAGCGCCGCTCGAGAAACTGCCGATCCGGCCCCTGCTGGGCCAACTGCAAGGCGCGCCGATAGGCCTCGCGCGCGGCGGCGTGCTGACCCAGACGCCGATGGAAGTCGGCGCGGGCGGCGTGGGCCAGGTGGTAATCGATCAGCTCACCACGGGCGAGCAGGCTTTCGATCAGTGCCAAGCCGGCTTGCGGGCCGTCGCGCATGGCCACTGCAACCGCGCGATTGAGCTCGATCACCGGCGATGGCGTGAGCCCCAGCAGCGCATCGTAAAGCCCGACGATCTGCGCCCAGTCGGTGGCCTCGGCGCTCTGCGCCTCGGCATGCACCGCGGCGATCGCCGCCTGCAAGCTATAGGCGCCGAAACGCCGGGAGCGCAGAGCCTGCAACACCAGGGCCTCGCCTTCGGCGATCAGTTCGGCGGACCACAGCGAGCGGTCCTGCTCGTCGAGCAGCACCGGCTCGCCGCTGGCCGAGGTACGCGCCGGGCGCCGCGATTCGTGGAGCAGCATCAGCGCCAGCAAGCCCATTACTTCGGGCTCGGGCAACAGCTCTGCGAGCAGGCGACCCAGGCGAATCGCCTCGCTGGACAGGTGGCTGCGGGTCAGGGAATCGCCGGAGCTGGCGAAATAACCTTCGTTGAATACTA
>CAMPJN010000552.1 GCA_946886875.1 uncultured Pseudomonas sp. | reverse complement strand
CCGGGGTCACACCGAAACGGCCGGTGGCCACCTGCTTGATCTTCGAGCTGCGCACTGTGCCGTAGCGGGCCGGGTCTTCGCCGCCCTCACCGGAGTTGGAGCGCGCGCCGAGGCGGTTCATCGCCTCGGCGATGGCCTCATGCGCCTCAGGCGACAATGCGCCAAGGGAAATACCGGCGGAGTCGAAGCGCTTAAAGATGGTTTCCAGCGGCTCGACCTGATCGAGGCTCAGCGGCTGCTCGGCCAGCTTCAGCTTGAGCAAATCGCGGATCATCGACACCGGACGGGTGTCGACCAGGGCGCTGTATTCCTTGTACTTCTCGTAGTTGCCCTGCTGCACCGCGACCTGCAGGGTGCTGACCACATCCGGGTTGTAGGCGTGGTACTCGCCGCCGTAGACGAACTTGAGCAGGCCGCCCTGTTGGATCGGCTTGCGGTTGTTCCAGGCCTCGGCCGCGAGCATCTTTTGCTCGGCTTCGAGGTCGACGAAACGCGCGCCCTTGATCCGGCTAGCAACGCCACGGAAGCACAGCTCGGTGACTTCATCGGCCAGGCCAACCGCTTCGAACAGCTGCGCGCCGCGGTAGGACGCGACGGTGGAGATGCCCATCTTCGACAGGATCTTCAGCAGGCCCTTGGAGATGCCCTTGCGGTAGTACTTGAACACTTCGTAGAGATCGCCCAGCACTTCGCCGGTGCGGATCAGATCGCCGAGCACTTCATAGGCGAGGAACGGGTAGACCGCCGAGGCGCCAAAGCCGAGCAGCACCGCATAGTGATGCGGGTCGCGGGCGGTGGCGGTTTCGACCAGGATGTTGCAATCGCAACGCAGGCCTTTTTCGGTCAGGCGATGATGCACGGCACCGGTAACCAGCGCGGCATGCGCCGGCAGCTTGCCCGGGGCGATATGCCGGTCACTGAGGATCAGCAGGGTCTTGCCACCACGCACCGCTTCTTCGGCCTGGTCGGCCATATTGCTCACGGCCGCCTGCAAACCGAGCGACTCGTCATAGTTCATGTCGATGATCTGGCGCTCGAACCCAGGACGCTCTAGGGTCGTCAGGGTGCGCCACTTGGCCGGCGAGATCACCGGCGAGCTGAGGATCACCCGGGTCGCATGTTCCGGCGACTCTTCGAAGATATTGCGCTCGGCACCGAGGCAGATCTCCAAGGACATGACGATAGCTTCGCGCAGCGGATCGATCGGCGGGTTGGTGACCTGGGCGAACTGCTGACGGAAATAATCGTACGGCGAGCGCACGCGCTGCGACAGCACCGCCATCGGGGTGTCGTCGCCCATCGAGCCGACCGCTTCCTGGCCCTGTTCGGCCAACGGCCGCAGCACTTGGTCGCGCTCTTCGAAGGTGACCTGGTACATCTTCATGTACTGCTTGAGCTGGTCGATGTCGTAGAACGCCGAGCCATGGTCGTTGTCTTCCAGGGTCGCCTGAATGCGCTGAGCATTCTTGCGCAGCCACTGCTTGTAGGGGTGACGCGACTTCAAGCGGTTGTCGATGTCGTCGGTACCCAGCACCTGGCCAGTTTCGGTGTCCACGGCAAGGATCTGCCCCGGGCCGACGCGGCCCTTGGCGATCACATCCTCGGGCTGGTAATCCCATACGCCAATTTCCGAGGCGAGGGTGATATAGCCATTCTTGGTGGTAACCCAGCGCGCCGGGCGCAGGCCGTTGCGATCGAGCAGGCAGACAGCGTAGCGACCATCGGTCAGCACCACGCCGGCCGGACCATCCCAGGGCTCCATGTGCATGGAGTTGTACTCATAGAACGCACGCAGATCGGCGTCCATGGTCTCGACGTTCTGCCAGGCTGGCGGGATGATCATGCGCACGCCGCGGAACAGGTCGATGCCGCCGGTGACCATCAGCTCGAGCATATTGTCCATGCTCGACGAGTCGGAACCGACGCGATTGACCAACGGGCCCAACTCGTCCAGATCCGGAATCAGCTCGTTGGCGAACTTGGTGCGCCGCGCTTGCGCCCAATTGCGGTTGCCAGTGATGGTGTTGATCTCGCCGTTATGCGCAAGGAAGCGGAACGGTTGCGCCAGCGGCCACTTCGGCAGGGTGTTGGTGGAGAAGCGCTGGTGGAACACGCAAATCGCGGTCTGCAGGCGCTCGTCACCCAGGTCCGGGTAGAACTGCTGCAGGTCAGCCGGCATCATCAGGCCTTTATAGATGATGGTCTTGTGCGAAAAGCTGCAGATGTAGTGGTCGCTATCTTCGGCGTTGGCTACCGAAGAACGGCGACGGGCGCTGAACAGCTTGATGGCGAATGCCTGATCTGACAGCCCATCACCACCGACGAACACCTGCTCGATCTGCGGCAGACGATCAAGCGCCAGGCGGCCGAGCACGCTGGTATCGATCGGCACCTTGCGCCAACCGATCAGGCTGAGACCGGCGGCCAGAATCTCGCGATTCATATGCTCGCGCGCGGCCTCGGCTTTTACCGGATCCTGGTTGAAGAACACCATGCCCACGGCGTATTGCTTGGGCAGCTCGACGGCAAACGTCTCTTTGGCCACGGCACGGAGGAACAGATCCGGCTTCTGGATCAGCAGGCCACAGCCGTCGCCCGTTTTACCATCGGCGTTGATACCGCCACGGTGGGTCATGCAGGTGAGCGCTTCGATAGCGGTTTGCAGGAGGTGATGACTCGCCTCACCTTGCATATGGGCGATCAAGCCGAAGCCGCAGTTATCCTTGAATTCATCAGGATGGTACAGACCTGCTTTCATAGGGAACTCTCACCAGACAGCCT
>CAMPJN010000551.1 GCA_946886875.1 uncultured Pseudomonas sp. | reverse complement strand
CGTGGCTGTTTTGCATCCTGATCAGCTCGTAGATCTGCCGCGGCTGGATGTTGCCTTTGCTGTAGGACGAGTTGGTGCCTTCGAAGCCGAGCATGATGGTTTCCGAAAGGCAGCCGAACGCATTGGTGCCCTCGGGGAAACCGACAAAGCGAATCACCGAACCTTCCGGCAGCTTGGCCAGGCCGGAGTCGAAGACGTGCTGGTAGCCACGCCCCTCCTGCCGCAGCTGATTGAACTGGCTGCTCAGGTTCGAGGGCACGGAGACGCAGGCGACTATCGCGTCGGGCTGCACCATGGCCGGCTTGATCAGCTCGGGGTCTGGCGAGTTGGTCGAGACTATGACGATTTCGGCCTGGGCCAGGTCGGAGAAATCCCCCACCCGCAGCGCCAGGTCAGCGCTGAGCAATTCGTCGATCAACGCGACCGAATTTTGCAGATCGGCTGGCAAGCCGTTTTCGTCGACATAGCCCTTTTCCAGCAGCAGATCCTGCAGTGCCGCCATCACGCTGCCGGGTGCCGGCTGGTCGCCTTCGGCGAGCAAGGCGCCAAGCAGTACCAGCATGTCCTTGATGATCTGCCGGCGCGACGCATTGAGGCGCAGCTGCGAGGTTTTTTCGTCGCGGCCGATGATCGTCATATTGCCGAACAGGCTCGACAGCATCACCGTCGAGGCCAGGCCGATATTCCCTGCCGCCCCTACTACTGCGACCCGCGCCTGGGTGAAGTCGAGGTTCAACTGCGAAGCCGCCTTGATCACCGCCTGCACCATCAACGCAGCGGTATAGCTGTTGCCGGTGGTGATCGGCACTTCGTAGTCGCGAATGAACTGGCCGTTATCGGTGTAGATCGAGGTGTAGGCGCCGAGGCCGACGATGGACACCGGAATATTGTCGTCGCCAATCTCCTTGGCCATGGTCACCGCATCCTGGATCTTGTTGCGGATTTCCTTCTGCTCGAAGCCCTGGGCGGTTTTGAAGTACTCCGGCAGGTACGGCACCATAAACATGCTGTTCTGCACGATGTAATCGTTCGAGGACACGCAATCCTGCTGCACCAGGGCCGGGTCGAAGAAGCGGCTGACCTGATTCCACCAGGTGGTGAAGCCGGCCTGATCCCAGTCGTAAGCGCAGAACGAGGTGAAGAAGTAGTCGACCAGGTAGCTGACGGCGGTTGGGTGCAGAACGAAGCCGGTACGCGCATCGATATGCGAGTTCTCGCCGGCCAGGCGAATCGGGTATTTGTTGCTGAAGCCCTGAGGCGCGGCGCGCTGTGCGGCGCTGGCGGGGGTGCCGAACAGATGGGCGACCATCAGGAATTCGTTCTGCTGTTCGATGACCGCACACACTTCGTCGAGCGCGGCAAACAGGCGGTCGCAATCGGCTTTGTCAATGCACAGCGGCGGTTGCACGCGCATCACCGAACTGCGTTTGCGCCCGTGGTTGCCTTTCAGAATCGTCGAAATCGGCGCCAGGATGCGCAGCTGATGGTAGTGCAGCAGGTAGGAAGCGATGATCAGCGAGAGGATGCCCTGCTTGCCCGCGGTACGGAAAAATGGCGAGAACTGATCGAGGCCATGGAATTCGATACCGAACATCAAACCGGTGCCGCGCACTTCCTTGATCACTGTCGGGTGGCGTTGCTGCAGCGCTTGCAAGCCGCTGGCGACGTAGTCGCTTTTCTCCTGGAACTGCTCGAAAGTGGCCGGCGCGGTGATTTTCTGCAAAAAGGCCAGGGCCACGCTCGCCGACAGGTCGTCCTCGGAGAACGTCGAGGTATGCAGGATGCCGAAATCCTGATCGTAGATATCACTGCGAATCAGGGTTGCGGAAATCTTCACCAGGCCACCGCCGAGCGCCTTGCTCACCACCACATATTCCGGCGCTGCATCCGCCAGCACGGTCTGCCCATAGTGGTAGACGCTGCCCAGGCGGCCACAGCCGGTCTGCACTTCGTCGACGATCAGGGGGATGCGATGTTCGGCGTGCAGCGCCTTGATTTTCGCCAGCGTGGCCTCGGGGATGACATGGATGCCGCCCTCGCCCTGAACCAGTTCGCAGAGGAAACCGGCTACGCGCAGGATGCGCTTTTCCTTGAACTCGATGCGGTTATCGACCAGCACCGGGCTGAGGAAGGTGACGGCCAGGTCGTCGAGCAGCACATCGAAATTTTCCAAACCTTGGCGGTCGAGGAAGTACGGCTTGATCCCGCTCAGGCCCTCGAAGGCTTCACGGTAGGACTTGTTCGAGGTGACCTTGAGCGCCGAGGTCAGCTTGCCGTGGTAGGAGCCCTTCAGAGCCAGATACACCGGCTGGTTCTGGGCCTTTTCGAACTCGGCGAGGTTGTATTCGTCCAGTGAATCGCGGAAGTCGATCAGCGACTTGCCATTGGGGATGATGAGGTTGTCTTCGTTGAGGTTGTTCTCGTGGAAGAAGTTGTTGAGCTGCTTGCTCACGTCTTCATAGAGGTCGTTGACCGCATCGAGCATGACCTTGTAGGAATGCTTGATCGCCGCCTCGACACCCTCGGCACCGGTGTTGGCGAAGTGCGAAATATAGTCCTGCGAACCGGGCGTCAGTTCGCTGAGCGTTTTGGCCAACTCGGCCGACTGGCCCCGGATACTGCCTTGCGCATGCACCGGTCGCTCGCCGTCGAGAAAGTCGCGCAGCGCCTTGGACATGTCGGGGTCGTTGTGGCCGAGTACGATCGAACCGAAGCCGGCGACAAAGTCCACATAGACCGTGTCGCCGTCGTAGAGGTATTGATCCCTGGCCCGGTCATAGGTCTTGTCCAGCTTCAGGC
>CAMPJN010000550.1 GCA_946886875.1 uncultured Pseudomonas sp. | reverse complement strand
GTGTGCAGCATGGCGCCGACCTCTATATGGCGCGGCGCATCGAGCACGGTCTGGAGCAGGCCGGCCAGGAATTTTCCACGGTTACCCTGGAAATCCAGCGTTCCCTCGATTATTTCGAAAGCCAGCTCGGCAAGGGCTATATCAACCGTCTGCTGTTGTTGCCGATGAAGCGCGATGGCGCCGCGGCGCTGCAGGCCCTGAGCAGCGGCTTGGCGGTCAAATTGCAGGCTCTGGATCTGCGCCATTTGTTCGTCGAGCAGCCGGCCGCCGACCTCGACGAACAGCAGCAGGCCTATTGCATCACCGCCGTTGGCGCCGCGCTGCGCCAGGATGCGGCCTGATGCAGAACCTCAATCTCTATCAGGTCGAGCGCAAGCGTCGCGGCGGGCCGCGCCGCATGCAGATGCTCCTTGGCCTGCTGGTCCTGGCGCTGCTGTGCGTCCTGCATGCCGGCTGGTACGGCTGGCAACTGCACAAGGGCAAGGCGAAGTTGGCGCAGGCGGAAAGCCAGGCCCAGCAACAGGAAAATCTATTGACCGCGGCCCAGGCGAATTTCGTCGCACCGCAACTGGACAGCCGCCTGCCGGCCGAGCTGTCGGCCCGCGAGGCGGATAATCGCCAGCTGCAGCAGATGATCGGCTACCTGCAAATACTCGCCAGCCAGCGCAACATCGGTTTCGTCGCACCTTTGCAGGCGCTGGCCGACCAGCATCCGCCGAGCGGGCTATGGCTCACATCGATCAACCTGGCGGCTGGTGGCACGCAGATGCGCTTGCGCGGGCGCAGTCAGAATCAGGAACTGTTGCCCGAGTATTTGCAGCGCTTGGGCCAGAGCACGGTATTCAAAGGGCGCGAGTTCGCCCGTTTCGATGTGCAGCGCGGCGATGATCAGTTGCTGCAGTTCGATCTGTCTTCGCGGGTCGAAGATCTGGAGAAGGCCGATGAATAAGTGGCTGCTACGTTGGCAGGGCATGGCGCCGCGCGAGCAATGGCTGGGCTACTGCATCGCTCTGGTGCTGACCGGAGTGGTTTATCTGCTGCTGCTCGGCGATCCGCTGGCGGCGCGGGTGGCCAAGCAGACGGCCAGCTACAAACTCGCCGAAGCGCGGCGCCTGGAAGCCGAAAGCGGCATCGCCACCTTGCAGGCGCAGCTCGCCGCCGACCCCGGCATGCAGTATCGCAGCGCGCTATTGGCCGCCGCCGCCAACCGCGAGGAATTGATCCGGCAGATCGACGCGCACACCGATGCGCTGATCACGCCCGGCAAGATGAAAGCCCTGCTGGAAGATTTATTGCGCGCCCAGCCGCGCTTGCGCCTGGTCGCGCTCAATAGTTTCAGCGAGCCGGTGCAGCTCCCCACAACCGTCGCCGCCGGCACCGCTGCATCCGCTCCGGCGGCAGAGCCGGTGACCCTGTATCGGCATGGCGTGCGCCTGCAACTCGAGGGTGGCTATTTCGATCTATTGGCTTACCTGCAAGCGATCCAGGGCAGCGCCTGGTTGCTCAACTGGGACAGTCTCGACTACCAGGTCGGCGAAGCCGGTCCGGGGAAGGCTTCGATCAGCTTGCAGCTGTATACATTGAGTCGGCATGCGGGGTGGGTCGGTGTTTAGAATCCTGGGGTTAACGCTGCTGTTCGCCACCGGTCTGGCCGCTGCCCAGGGCATCGATCCGACCCAGCCGCCCGCCAATTTGTTGCCCACCGAGGGTGAAGCCGCGCAGAACGAAGCCATGCCGACGCTGCAGTCGGTGTTGCGCGGCGTCCAGGGCAGCCACGCGGTGATCGATGGTCAGAATTTGCAGGTCGGCGATGAATACGCCGGCATTCGCGTGCTGGCCATCTATCCGCAAGCCGTATTGATCGAACGTCGGGAGCAGCGCCAGCTGTTGCGCCTGGCCGAACCCGTTGTGCAACCGAGCCGATGATGCCCATGATGCTGAAATTACCGCCACGCCTCGGCCTGCTGTTGGGCCTGATCGCGCTGTCGAGCGCCTGCCAGACCTATCCCGATGGCGACACGCAGCTGTACGCGCAAAGCGGCAAGCTGCTCAATGAAAGCCTGCAGCAGGCCCAGGGCAAGGTGACGCCACCGCCGTCGGTGCAAGCCGCGCTGATTCCGCCGTTGAGCGATAGCCGCCCGAGCGGCGGACCGCGTTTCGACGTGGCGGCCAAGGACATGCCGGCCCAGGACTTCTTTCTCAGCCTGATGGAAGGCGCCGGGCAGAACTTGGTGGTGCATCCCGAGGTTTCCGGCACCATCACCTTCAGCCTGCGCCGGGTAACCCTGGACGAAGTGCTCGCCGCGGTGCGCGACAGCTATGGCTACGACTTCCGCCGTACCAGTTACGGCTATCAGATCCTGCCGAACCGGGCGATTACTCGCAGCTACGACCTCAACTACCTGAATCTGCAGCGTATCGGCCAGACCGATACACGGGTCAGTTCCGGGCAGGTCGAAAGCAGCGACAGTGGCGGTGACGACAACAGCGCTGGCGGCAATAGCAGCGGTGGGCGCTCGGTCACCACGCTCAACGCCAGTCAGGTCAGCACTTCCAGCGATGTCGATTTCTGGCGCGAAGTGCAGCAGGTGGTGAGCATGATCGTCGGCAATGCCGAAGGCAGCAGCGTGGTGGTCAACCCCCAGGCCAGCATGCTGGTGGTGCGCGCCCACAGCGCCGCCCAGGAGAATGTCGCGCGCTTCCTCGAACAGGCGCAGCGCAACCTGCAACGCCAGGTGATTCTGGAAACCAAGATTCTCGAAGTGGAATTGTCCGACGGCTTCCAGGCCGGGATCAGCTGGGACCAGCT
>CAMPJN010000549.1 GCA_946886875.1 uncultured Pseudomonas sp. | reverse complement strand
CTCGGCACCCTGCATCTATGGGGCATCGCCGTCGGCCTGGTGATTTCCGGCGAATACTTCGGCTGGAGCTACGGCTGGGGCAGCGCCGGCACCCTGGGCTTTCTGGTCACCGCGCTGATGGTCGCGACCATGTACACCTGTTTCATCTTCAGCTTCACCGAGCTGACCACCGCGATTCCCCATGCTGGCGGCCCCTTCGCCTACAGCCGCCGCGCCTTCGGCGAAAAAGGCGGATTGATCGCCGGGCTCGCCACCCTGATCGAGTTCGTCTTCGCGCCACCGGCGATCGCCATGGCCATCGGCGCCTATCTCAATGTGCAATTCCCCGGACTCGACCCCAAGCACGCTGCGGTAGGCGCTTACTTCGTGTTCATGACCCTGAACATCCTCGGTGTCAGCATCGCCGCGACCTTCGAACTGGTGGTCACAGTGCTGGCGGTCGGCGAGCTGCTGGTGTTTATGGGCGTGGTCGCGCCGGGCTTCAGCTTCAGCAATTTCGCCCTCAACGGCTGGTCCGGCTCGGACAGCTTCAGCAGCGCCTCGATCGCCGGGATCTTCGCCGCGATTCCCTTCGCCATCTGGTTCTTCCTTGCCATCGAAGGCGCGGCCATGGCCGCCGAAGAAGCCAAGGACCCCAAGCGCACCATTCCGCGGGCTTACCTCAGCGGCATTCTGACCCTGGTATTCCTCGCCCTCGGGGTGATGATCATGGCCGGCGGCGTCGGCGACTGGCGCGAGCTGTCGAATATCAACGATCCGCTGCCGCAAGCGATGAAAGCGGTGGTCGGCGATAACTCCAACTGGATGCATATGCTGGTGTGGATCGGCCTGTTCGGTCTGGTGGCAAGCTTCCACGGCATCATCCTCGGCTACTCGCGGCAGTTCTTCGCCCTCGCCCGCGCCGGCTACCTGCCCCAGGGCCTGGCCAAGCTGAATCGCTTCCAGACTCCGCACCGGGCGATTCTCGCCGGCGGCGTGATCGGTATCGCGGCGATCTACAGCGACAGCCTGATCAACCTGCAAGGCATGAGCCTGACCGCGGCGATGATCACCATGGCGGTGTTCGGCGCCATCGTGATGTACATCATGAGCATGCTCAGCCTGTTCAAACTGCGTAAAAGCGAGCCGCTGCTGGAGCGCAGCTTCCGCGCCCCGGGCTACCCGCTGGTGCCCGGCATAGCCCTGGCGTTGGCGCTGGTCTGTCTGGTGGCGATGGTTTGGTTCAATATGCTGATCGCCCTGGTGTTCCTCGGTTTTATGGGCGTGGGCTTCATCTACTTCCAACTGACCCATCAGCAACGCTCCGATGCGCCGGCCGACGCCATGTTGACCGGCGTTTGAGCCGCGCCTCTGCCGCGCCGCAAGGCCGGCAGAGCTGGCAGATGCAGACAGCCGCCCGGCCCGCGCCGTGCGGCTCGACCATTTCAGCAATAACAGTTTCAGGAGCCCGCGCAAATGGCCCGCTTTTCCCACTCCATCGGCGGCGAAACCTACCGTTTCGACAGCCTCAAGGAAGTCATGGCCAAGGCCAGCCCGGCCCGTTCCGGCGACTACCTGGCCGAAGTCGCGGCGCACAGCGACACCGAGCGGGTGGCCGCGCAAATGGCCCTGGCCGATATCCCTCTCAAGCACTTTCTCGATGAGGCGCTGATTCCCTACGAGAGCGACGAAGTCACCCGCTTGATCATCGACAGCCATGACCGCAACGCCTTCGCCATAGTCAGCCATCTTACCGTCGGAGGCCTGCGCGATTGGCTGCTCGGCGACCAGGCCGACGAACGTTCGCTACGCGCCCTGGCCCCCGGACTGACCCCGGAAATGGCCGCGGCGGTGTCGAAAATCATGCGCGTGCAGGACCTGATCCTGGTGGCGCAGAAAATCCGCGTGGTCACCCGCTTTCGCAACACCATTGGCTTGCGCGGGCGCATGTCCACCCGCCTGCAGCCGAACCACCCGACCGATGAACCGGCCGGCATCGCCGCGAGCATTCTCGATGGCCTGCTCTACGGCAACGGCGACGCCATGCTCGGGATCAACCCGGCCACCGACAGCATCGCCTCGATCTGCGCCATGCTGGAGATGCTCGATGCGATCATCCAACGCTATGAAATACCGACCCAGGCCTGCGTGCTGACCCATGTCACCACCTCGATCGCCGCGATCGAGCGCGGCGTGCCGCTGGACCTGGTGTTCCAGTCGATTGCCGGCACCGAGGCGGCCAATGCCAGCTTCGGCATCAACCTCAAGGTGCTGCAGGAAGGTTACGAGGCCGGGCTGTCGCTCAAGCGCGGCACCCTGGGCAACAACCTGATGTACTTCGAAACCGGCCAGGGCAGCGCCCTCTCGGCCAACGCCCACCACGGCCTCGATCAACAGACCTGCGAAACCCGCGCCTACGCCGTGGCCCGACATTTCAAACCCTTTCTGGTGAATACCGTGGTCGGCTTTATCGGCCCGGAGTACCTGTACAACGGCAAGCAGATCATCCGCGCCGGCCTGGAGGATCACTTCTGCGGCAAGCTGCTCGGCCTGCCAATGGGTTGCGACGTGTGCTACACCAACCACGCCGAGGCCGACCAGGACGACATGGACACCCTGCTGACCCTGTTCGGCGTCGCCGGGATCAACTTCATCATGGGCATTCCCGGTTCCGACGACGTGATGCTCAACTATCAGACCACCTCGTTCCACGATGCGCTCTACGCGCGGCAGACGCTGGGCCTGAAGCCCGCACCGGAATTCGAAAGCTGGTTGCAGAGAATGGGCATCTTCACCCAGGCCGACGGCCGCGTGCGCTTCGGCGAAAACCTGCCGC
>CAMPJN010000548.1 GCA_946886875.1 uncultured Pseudomonas sp. | reverse complement strand
CTTGTACGCCTCGTTCAGCGATTGCAGCTGGCTGAAGCTGGTGCCGGCGCCGACATCGGTGCCCAGGCCGACGCGCACGCCGTGCTGTTCCAGCTTGTTCAGATCGAACAGGCCGCTGCCGAGGAACAGGTTGGAGGTCGGGCAGAAAGCCACCGCCGAGCCGGTCTCGGCCAGGCGCTGACATTCCTCGTCGCACAGGTGTACGCCGTGGGCGAATACCGCGCGCGGGCCGATCAGCCGGTAGTGGTCGTAGACATCCAGGTAGCCCTTGCGCTCGGGGAACAATTCCTTGACCCATTCGATCTCCTGACGGTTCTCGGACAGGTGGGTGTGCATATACAGATCCGGGTATTCGCCGAGCAGCTTGCCGGCCAGGCTTAATTGTTCCGGAGTGCTGGTCGGGGCGAAGCGTGGGGTGACGGCGTAATGCAGGCGGCCCTTGCCGTGCCAGCGCTCGATCAATTCCTTGCTCTCGGCGTAGCCGGATTCCGGCGTATCGGTCAGGTAGTCCGGGGCGTTGCGGTCCATCAGCACCTTGCCGGCGATCATCCGCAGGTTCAGCGCCTCGGCGGCTTCGAAGAAGGCGTCCACCGATTGCTTGTGCACGCTGCCGAACACCAGGGCGGTGGTGGTGCCGTTGCGCAGCAACTCCTTGAGGAAGATGCCGGCCACGTCCGCCGCGTGGGCCTTATCGGTGAACTGCTTTTCGGTGGGGAAGGTGTAAGTGTTCAGCCAATCCAGCAACTGCTCGCCATAGGAGGCGATCATCCCGGTTTGCGGGTAGTGGATATGGGTGTCGATAAAACCGGGGGTGATCAGCGCGTCGCGGTACTCGGTCAGCTCAATGCCTTTGAGCGTCGGCAACAACTCGGCGGCATGGCCTACGCGGGCAACCTGACCATTCTCGATGACCAGCACGCCATCCTCGAAATATTCATAGGACTGCTCGACGCCGACCACGGCGGGGTCGGCGAGGCTGTGCAGGATGGCGGCGCGGTAGGCTTTTACGTTGGTGGTCATCAATTACATCTCGATCATGCGTAGGGTGCGCCGTGCGCACCGGATTCTATGGGGTGTGTTGGTGCGCGCAGCGCACCCTACGGAGTGGCGCGACGCGAATTGGGCAGCAGCTTGGCGACGCTGCTTTCGCCTTTTTTCACATCCTGGCCAAAGGCGGCGTTGTAGGTGGCGATCACCTCGCCGGCGATGGACACGGCTATTTCAATCGGCAGTTTGCCTTTCACCTCGGGCAAACCAAGCGGGCAGCGCATGCGTTGCATCACCTCTGAGGTGAAGCCGCGGTCGCGCAGGCGGTGTTCGAATTTGGCGCGTTTGCTCTTCGAGCCGATCAACCCGTAGTAGGCGAAATCATTGCGCTTGAGGATGGCGGCGGTCAGTTCCAGGTCGAGCTGGTGGTTATGGGTCATAACGATGTAGTAGCTGCCGGCCGGCATGCGCTCGACCTCGTCGACCACGTCGTCCTCGACCACCTTGTCGACACCGGCGGGAATCTGCTCGGGGAATTCGTTTTCCCGTGAGTCAATCCAGCGCACCTTGCACGGCAAACTGGCGAGTAATGGCACCAGGGCGCGGCCAACATGGCCGGCGCCGAACACGGCGATCTGCGCCTGGGGCTGGCCCATGGGTTCAAACAGCAGCACTGTGGCACCGCCGCAACACTGACCAAGGCTGGCACCCAGGTTAAAGCGCTCCAGGCGGGTGTCCTGGCTGTGGGTGGCGAGCATCTCGCGGGCCAGCTCCATCGCCTTATATTCCAGGTGACCGCCGCCGATGGTTTCGAAAATGCGGTCAGTGGTGACCACCATTTTCGAGCCGGCATTGCGCGGGGTTGAGCCGCGCTCTTCGATAATGGTCACCAGCACGCAAGGCTGACCTTGCTGCTGCAGTTCGGCGAGGGCGCTGATCCAGCTCATTTGCTCAGCCTCCAGGTTGGCGGCAGTTGTCCGGGGCGCGGCAGGCGCCAGTTGCTCGGCGACGGGTCCAGGATCGGAACCGGCACCGGCCGGGTCGGTTGGCTATTGGGTACGGTGTGTTTTGTCATTGTTGTACACCTGTTTGGTTCCGTAGATTCGATGCTTATTCATAAGGCCTGGGATCAAGTAGGGCGGACATGCCGAAGGCTTGTCCGCCATCTGAGCACCATCGGTGGACAAGGCTTCGCCATCTCCACCCTACAAAAGCGTGCCGGGACATAATCCGGGCTACGATCAGGCCGGTTCGATCTCGACAGCCGCCGCGGCCTTGGTCGGTTGCTGCAATTTCTTCAGCTGCTCCACACCCCAGAGCACGCGCTCCGGGGTTGCCGGGGCGTCGATCTGCGGTTGCACCCGGTAGTCGGCCAGGCTGGCCACGGCATCCTTGATCGCGCACCACACAGCGATTCCGAGCATAAAGGGCGGCTCACCGACGGCCTTGGAATGGAACACTGTGTCTTCCGGGTTCTTGCGGTTTTCCACCAGCTTGACCCGCAGATCCAGCGGCATGTCGGCGATGGCCGGGATCTTGTAGCTAGCAGGACCGTTGGTCATCAGCTTGCCTTTGCCGTTCCACACCAGCTCTTCCATGGTCAGCCAGCCCATGCCCTGGACGAAGGCGCCTTCGACCTGGCCGATATCGATGGCCGGGTTCAGCGAGGCGCCGACGTCATGCAGTATGTCGGTGCGCAGCATCTTGTATTCGCCGGTCAGGGTA
Organism: uncultured Pseudomonas sp.; assembly: GCA_946886875.1. Next base: position 149 of record CAMPJN010000548.1, on the reverse strand, counting down.
TCGACTATCACCTCGGCGCAGGCCGCACCGTAGGCGAAGTAGTAGAACGGCCGGCCACGCGCTTGGTCCCGGTTATAGAAAATCTTCGGCGTGCGGTAGAAGCCGGTGGAAGACAGCGACACCTGGGCGAAGTAGGCCTTCTGGATCAC
>CAMPJN010000547.1 GCA_946886875.1 uncultured Pseudomonas sp. | reverse complement strand
TGAAAGTGTTTCGTTCAACCGCTGTTGTCCTGGCTCTGACCACTGGCCTGCTGGCATTGCCGGCGCACGCAGAAGTGGTTCAGCAAAACGCGAGCGGCGACCCTATGTACACCGCCGATGCGCCCAAGGCGTTTTCCATGGTCGGCGACCTGCTGATCGCCCGGCCGCTGCTGATCGGCGCCACCGTGCTTGGCGCGGGCTTGTTCGTGGTCAGCCTGCCGTTCACCGCCGCGGGCGGTAATATCGGCGAAGCCGGCCATGCGCTGGTCGTTGAGCCCGGCAAGTCGGCCTTCGTACGTTGCCTGGGCTGCACTACTACCGGCTACCGCAAGGACTGATGCTGTCCTGAATGCCTGAACCCTCAGTGCGCAATCCTCTGCTCCGGTTGCGCACGTTCGCCTGGATAGCGCTGTTCGCCCTGCTGGCGCTGAGTTTCTTCTTCAGCGCCGGTTGGCTTGCTCTATGCGCCGGGCTCGCGCTCTTCCTGTTCGGCATGCAATGCCTGGAAGAAGCGCTGCGCCAGCTGGCTGGCGGCCAACTCGAACGGCTGCTGGCGCTGAGCACCGCGACCCCCTTCAAAAGCCTGATGTTCGGCGTGACCGCGACCATGCTGGTGCAATCCAGCTCGTTGGTCTCGCTGCTGACCATCGCCTTTCTCAGCACCGGTTTGATCCAGTTGGCGGCCGGTATCGCCATCCTTTTCGGTGCCAACCTGGGCACCACCAGCGGCATCTGGTTATTGGCCATGGCCGGGCAGAACATCAGCCTCGGGCCGCTGGCCTTGCCGTTGCTGGTGCTCGGCGTATTGGGCGGCTTTACCGGGCCGCGCGGGCGGGCACTGGGGCGGGTCGCCCTTGGAGTGGCGTTGCTGTTTCTCGGCATCGATCAGATGAAGAGCGGTTTCTCTGCTGTCGCCGGCGATTTCGATCCGCTGCACTATCAATTGCCCGGCATAGCTGGCGCTTTGCTGTTCGCCGGCTTGGGCGTGCTGATTACCGTGGTGCTGCAATCCAGCCATGCCACGCTGATGCTGACCCTAGCGGCTTTGGCCGGCGGCCAACTGGCCCTGGAGCAGGGCTTGGCGATCGCTATCGGCTCCAATCTCGGCAGCACCGTTACCGCGGTGATAGGCGCTTTGGGTGGCGCCCGTGCCGGGCGGCGCCTGGCCTTGGCTCATGTGCTGTTCAATTTGACCACGGGTGTCCTGGCCCTGCTTCTGCTGGTGCCGCTGACCATGTTGGTACAGGGGCTGACTGCGCCGTTGGGGCTGGGCGATAACACCTTGATTCAGTTGGCGCTGTTTCACACTCTGTTCAATGCCATGGGGGTGGCGTTGTTCTGGCCGTGGCAGAGCAAGCTGGCGAGCATGCTGCAGCGCTGGTTGCCCGAGCCGGTGGAGCCGCCCGTGCTGATCACCGAAATCATCGCGCCCCAGGAGCAGGTCAGCCATGCACGTTATCTGGACGATAATGCCCTGGCCAGCGCCGATACCGCCGCCAGCGCCGTGGTGCAGGAACTTCAGCATTTGGCGCGCCTGAGCCTGGAAGTCATCTGTCACGCGCTCTACCTGCCGGTTGACCAGCTCAATCGCAGCGCACCTGACGACAGCCTGCTGAATGCCCGTCCCGAACCCCATGCCTTGGACGCCGAGCAGCTGTATCAGCGGCATATCAAGGGTGTCTATGGCGATCTGCTGGGGTTTATGGGCCGTCTGGAGCTGACCCTGGACGAGGCTCATCAGCAATTCTGGGTGCGCTGCCAGCTGGCCGCCTTGCAACTGGTGGACGCAGTCAAGGATGCCAAGCACCTGCAGAAGAATCTGGGGCGTTACTTAAGGGACGAAGAGAGTGTCAGCCGCCAGGCCTATGTCGAACTGCGCCGGCACTTGCTGCATATGCTGCAGCAGATGCGTGAGTTGGGGCGTATGGACTTGCCGGAGCAGGCCTGGAGCGAGCGCCTCGATCTGCTTGACCAGCACGCCGCCGACTTCGACAGCCGCTTCCGTCAGCATTTGTTCGCCGAGGTGCGCGAGCGTCGGCTGAACGGCCAGCAGGCCGGCTCGCTGATGAACGACCTGGGTTACGCCAGCCGGATCACCCAGAGCCTGCGCAACGTGTTGATGCTTGGTCAGGGCGAGGGCAACGAGCTGTTCCGCCCGCTGCGGCAGATGGTGGCCGAGGACGGCCCCTTGATTCAGCTGAGCTGAGCGGATCGGCGGGGTATAAGCGGTCGGTTAGGCCTTGCCGGTGATGATCAAATACTTCTCCATCAACTCATCCTTGCTCTCGACGTGGTTCTCGTCGAGGGGGATGCAGTCGACCGGGCAGACTTGTTGGCACTGCGGCTCGTCGTAATGACCGACGCACTCGGTGCACAGGTTGGGATCGATCACATAGATCTCTTCCCCCTGCGAGATAGCCCCGTTCGGGCACTCGGGTTCGCAGACGTCGCAATTGATGCAGTCGTCGGTGATGATCAGGGACATGAAATAACCACTCCTGCTGCGACCGGGATCGCAGCGTTGCGAAACGCGTAAAGACAATGCGGCAAATTGTGCCGCATTGGCGCCGTGCATGCACGTGGCTTGCGTCGGAGGCTACTGCTTACTGCTTGAAGCGTTCGGTCAAGGCAGCGCCCACGGCGGGGTGGACGAAGTTGGAGATATCGCCGCCCAGCGCCGCGATTTCGCGCACCAGGGTGGAGGAGATAAAGGAGTATTTTTCCGACGGGGTGAGGAACAGGCTTTCCACGTCCGGCGCCAGTTGGCGGTTCATATTGGCCAGCTGGAATTCGTATTCGAAGTCCGACACCGCGCGCAGGCCGCGCAGCAGCACATTGGCGCCTTGTTCCTTGGCGAAGTGGG
>CAMPJN010000546.1 GCA_946886875.1 uncultured Pseudomonas sp. | reverse complement strand
AAATCCTGTCCGTCAACACGCGGACATGGCTCAGGGGCGGTCGTCGATGCTGTAAAGCACAGCCAGCCATCCGAGCCATTCCGAGTTGTTAAGCCAAGCTGGGGTGTTACCAGCAGATGCCTTCAGTGCCGGCGCACGACGCCGCCGGCATAAAGCCGACCAGATCGAGTACCTGCTTGTTTTCGAGGGATTGCTGGGCCAGGGTGGCGAAGTGTTCGTCGCTGTTGCCCAGGACAATGATGTCGGCGTGGTCGACCACGGCATCGAAGTCGCTATTGAGCAGCGAGGACACATGGGGGATTTTCGACTCGATGTAGTCTTTGTTCGCGCCGTAAACTCGCGCGTACTCGACGTTGCGGTCGTAGATGCTCAACTCGTAGCCTTTGCCGATCAGCATCTCGGCCAGTTCCACCAGCGGGCTTTCGCGCAGGTCGTCGGTGCCGGCCTTGAAGCTCAGGCCGAGCAGGGCGACTTTGCGTTTGCCGTAGCCGGCGATGATGTCGAAGGCGTGTTGCACCTGGATGCTGTTACTGCGCATCAGCGAGCCGATCATCGGCGTTTCGACATCCAGCGAGTTGGCGCGGTAGGAAAGGGCGCGCACGTCCTTGGGCAGGCAGGAGCCGCCAAAGGCGAAGCCGGGCTTCATGTAGTACTTGGACAGGTTGAGTTTGTGGTCCTGGCAGATCACGTCCATCACTTCGCGACCATCGACGCCGACTGCTTTGGCGATGTTGCCGATCTCGTTGGCGAAGGTAACCTTGGCCGCGTGCCAGACGTTGCAGGTGTATTTGATCATCTCGGCGACATCGATCTCCTTGCGGATGATCGGCGCGTCGAGTTCGCTGTAGATGCTTTCCAGCAGGTCGCCGGAGGCTTTGTCCAGCTCGCCGATCACGGTCATCGGCGGGAAGTCGTAATCCTTGATCGCGGTGCTTTCACGGAGGAATTCCGGGTTTACCGCCACGCCGAAATCAACCCCGGCTTTCTTGCCCGAGCAGTCTTCCAGAAGTGGGATCACGATATTCTTCACCGTGCCCGGCAGTACCGTACTGCGCACCACCACGGTGTGGCGTTCTGACTTGTCGCGCATGGCGAAACCGATTTCACGGCATACGCCTTCGATGTAATTAAGTTCCAGGTCGCCATTCTTTTTGCTCGGTGTACCGACGCATATAAATGACACCTCGGTATCCCTTACCGCCGCTGCTACATCGGTGGTGCCGCGCAACTTACCGGTGGCGACGCCACGTTGCAGCAACTCTTCTAAACCAGGCTCTACGATCGGTGATTTACCACGGTTAATCAGGTCTATCTTGGCTGTCGATATATCGACACCAATTACATCGTGACTACGGGCAGATAAGCAGCCAGCGCATACTGCACCTACATAACCTAAACCAAAAATACTGATTCGCATCGCAATTTCCTCATCTACTACTTACGCATTTAAAGCATGGCGCAATGGCCATCGCGGTTTTTCGAGCGCGCACGAATAAACGCGGACACTCGTTATGGCATAGATTTAATTGACACTTTAATAGTGTCTGAGTGGGCTTTTTATATAACGCGCGCCCTGGGAAGCGGAGCTGGAGGCCTCGGTGCCTCTAGCTCTCGCGGATGATTTGGTGTTTCCTGGCTTTGCCTGGGGCTCTCCTTATGGGCATCTCATCGATGCAGATTAATCCCAATAAATACTGCCTGCCCGCCACTGCCCAGTAACTTCGGTCGGGCCTGCTTCATGCCACGAGGCGCATGAATGAATGTATACGCCGTGTATGAGTGTCGGGGTTTTCTTATAGTTCCTTTGCTTTTTCGATTTTTTTGAAAATATGAATGTTTCGGTAGATCAGCCAGGGTAGCTGCGGTTTTTGCGGTGATGGCACGGCAGTAGCACTTCGCGCTATTAGGGTAAATAACGAGTTGAATAAACTAAGAAAGTTCAGTGCGGATAGAGAGGTTAATTAAACAATGTGAAAAGTGTGGTTTATTAATTGACGCCACTTAATTGTCGGCTTGGAGTTAGGGAAGTTGTAGGACAATGCGCGCCGCCTGCAGGCGGCTCCCGCTCATTGCGAGCGGGACGCTTGTGACTATTGCGCTAGTCCGGCGAGTTGTCACGCAAAAATACCAGCTTGTTCGCGCTGGAGTGTTCCGCCGAATAGGCATAGCCCTGATCGTTGAACGCCTTCAGCCCTTCGGGATCGCGCAGGCGCTGCTTGATCACATACCGGGCCATCAGACCGCGGGCCTTTTTCGCATAGAAGCTGATGATCTTGTACTGGCCGTTCTTCCAGTCGCGAAATTCGGTGTCGATCACCCGCGCATTCAGCGCCTTGCGTTTGACCGCACTGAAGTATTCGTTGGATGCCAGGTTGAGCAGCACCTCGTCGCCCTGGGCGGCCAAGGCCTGGTTCAGCCAGCCGCTGATGCGCTCGCCCCAGAACGCATACAAATCCTTGCCGCGCGGGTTGACCAGTTTGGTACCCATCTCCAGGCGATATGGCTGCATCAGGTCCAGCGGGCGCAGCACGCCATAGAGGCCCGAGAGCATGCGCAGGTGCTCCTGGGCGAAGTCGAAGTCCGCTTCGCTGAAATCCTCGGCCTGCAGGCCGGTGTAGACATCGCCCTTGAACGCCAGCAGCGCCTGCTTGGCGTTATTCGGGGTAAAGGTCGGCGTCCAGCTGCCGAAGCGGGCGGCATTCAGGCCGGCGAGCTTGTCCGACAGGTGCATCAACTCGGCGATCTGCGCCGGGCTGAAATCGCGCAACTGGGCGATCAGATCCTGCGCGTGCTCAAGGTGTTCGGGCTGGGTATAGCGCTGGGTTGCCGGCGGCGTTTGGTAATCGAGGGTCTTGGCCGGGGA
>CAMPJN010000545.1 GCA_946886875.1 uncultured Pseudomonas sp. | reverse complement strand
TGTCGTAGCGCGCCGAGTGAGCTTCGCGGCCGTCGAATTCGATGCCCGCCGCCTGACAGGCTTTGGCCAATACGGTCTGGCCGTAAGCCAAGCCGGCGAGAGTCGCGGTATCGAAGCTGGAGAACGGATGGAAGGGGTTGCGCTTGAGGTCGCAGCGGGTCACTGCGGCGTTGAGGAAGCCGAGATCGAAGCTGCTGTTGTGGCCAACCAGAATCGCCCGTTTGCAGCCATTGGCTTTCAGCGATTTGCGCAGGCCGCGGAATATCTCGGTCAAGGCATGCTCTTCGCTGACCGCCATGCGCAAGGGGTGGTCGAGTTTGATCCCGGTAAAGTCCAGCGCCGCCTGCTCGATATTGGCGCCCTTGAACGGCTCGACCCGGAAGAAATGAGTATGGTCGGGGTAGAGGAAGCCTTGTTCATCCATCGCAATGGTGGTCGCGGCGATTTCCAGCAGGGCATCGGTGGCGCAATTGAAGCCGCCGGTTTCCACATCCACCACCACCGGCAGGTAGCCGCGAAAGCGCGCGGCCATGGGATGGCGCGGCCCCGAAGGGGCATTGTGGTCCTGGTCGTCTTCGTACAGGTCTTCGCTCACAGGGAGGTCTCCAGCAGGCGCCAGCGTAAGGTTTCACCGGCGCGGAGCGGGATCACTTGCTGTTCACCGAAAGGCAAGGTGCTCGGTGCGGTCCAGTCTTCACGCACCAGGGTGATGGTCTCACTGTGGCGCGGCAGGCCGTAAAAATCCGGGCCGTGCTGGCTGGCGAATGCCTCGAGTTTGTCCAGGGCGTTCCGCTGCTCGAAAGCTTCCGCATACAGTTCGATGGCGGCATAGGCGGTGTAGCAGCCGGCGCAGCCACAGGCGGCTTCCTTGGCATGCTGGGCATGGGGCGCCGAATCGGTGCCGAGGAAGAACTTGGGGTTGCCACTGGTGGCGGCGTCGAGCAGGGCTTCCTGATGCACATTGCGCTTGAGAATCGGCAGGCAATAGAAGTGCGGACGGATGCCGCCGACCAGCATGTGATTGCGGTTGTACAGCAGGTGGTGGGCGGTGATGGTTGCGCCGACATTGGCCGAGGCGCTCTGAACGAACTCCACCGCATCGCGGGTGGTGATGTGTTCGAACACCACTTTCAGAGTCGGGAAGCGCTCGACCACACGGCTCAACTGTTCGTCGATAAAGAATTTTTCGCGGTCGAAGACATCGATCTCGCTGCGCGTCACTTCGCCGTGTACCAACAGCGGCAGGCCTATTTCGGCCATGGCTTCGAGCACCGGGAAAATCTTGTCGATGCTTGTAACGCCCGAATCCGAATTGGTGGTGGCCCCGGCAGGATAGAGCTTGGCCGCATGCACGAAACCCGAGGCCTTGGCCCCGCGTACGTCGCTGGGGCTGGTCAGGTCGGTGAGGTAGAGCACCATCAGGGGTTCGAAATTGCTGCCGGCTGGGCGCGCGCTGAGAATCCGCTGGCGATAGGCATCGGCTTCGCTGGCATTGCGTACCGGCGGCAGCAGATTGGGCATGATGATGGCGCGGCCGAAAGTGCGGGCGACATCGGCGACGGTATGCGGCAGCACGGCACCATCGCGCAGATGAATGTGCCAGTCGTCGGGTCGCAGCAAGGTGAGGCGGTCGGTCATGGAGATTTCCAGGCGGGTAAAACGTGCGGCGAATGCTACCGGAAAAGCCCCGGCGGGGCACGCTGAAAGCGGCCGCCAGGCGACAAAGCGGGCTTGTGCCCGGGGCGAGAAAGGCAATCGCGCCTCAAGTATTCGCGTCTGCCACCGATACCCAGGGGGAATGCCGTAATTCCTTGTGGAGCCTGCCGTGCGCCAGCCAATCTTCGCCTTGTTTAGCCTGCTCGCCAGCCTGTCGCTGTGCCTGCCGGCGTGGGGCATCAGCTTTCAGACGCGCCTGGAGAAGATCGAATGGCAGGTCGAGGGCGACCAGTTCGAATGCCGTCTTTCGCAGCCAGTCACCGATTTCGGCGCCGGCGAATTCGTCCGTCGCGCCGGCGAGCAGGTTACCTTTCGCCTGCAGGCGCGCGAGCGTTGGTTGAGTGTCGGCTCCGCGACCTTGATGGCGGCGGCGGCGCCCTGGCAGCCGGGACGCGGCGACATCAATCTGGGTGTGGTAGCGGTTGGCAGCGGTGAGGTCTTGTTCAACAGTTCAGAAGAGCAAGGCGCGCGTTTGCTTACCGGCTTGCTGGAAGGACGCAGCCCCTTGGTCAGGCACCGCACCCAATATGGCGGCGAGGGGCTGGAGGTGCGTTTGCTGCCGGTCAAATTCCGTAAAGCCTACGACGATTACCTGGGTTGCACGGCCAAACTGTTGCCGGTCAATTTCGATCAGGTGCGCCAATCCAACGTCGGCTTCCCGGGTGGTGGGGTGGACCTGGACCCGCAGGCCAAGGCCAGGTTGGATGTCGTTCTGATGTTTCTCAAGGCCGACCCCAGCGTCAATCGCATCCAGCTCGACGGTCATGCCGATAACAGCGGCAATCGCCTGACCAATCGCGACCTGTCGCGGCGCCGTGCCCAGGCGGTGATGGAATACCTCAAAGCCAACGGCGTGCCGGCGGAAAACATCACCATGCGCTTTCACGGCGAGCGTTACCCGTTGGCGCGCAACAACAGTGAAGCCAATCGGGCAAAAAATCGTCGGGTCAGCATCCTGCTCGATCGTGTACCTGAGGTGCAGTCGACGGCGCCAACTGAGCCTGTGCCGAGCTCCTGAATCCCGTTAATACGGACTTCGCCACGGGCAAAGTCGACGCCTGGTCGTCGCATGCGGTCGCGGCCCTGTAAATTGACCGCCAAGGCCAGTAGAATCACGGGTTTTCCCGCACAACCCCGTGGAGTTGATGG
>CAMPJN010000544.1 GCA_946886875.1 uncultured Pseudomonas sp. | reverse complement strand
CCCATCTGTTTTATCAGTTGGCAGAGGCCGTCACACCCCAGGAGTAAACCGTGGATGAGCGTTTGAGCAATTTCCTGATGCGTGCCGAAGCGCTGCTGGCGCGCATCGAGCCATTATTGCCGGCCGTACATGCCGCGGTCGATTGGCAGCAGAGCCTGGCCGCACGTTGGCGCCGCGAAGGGCGCGGTGGATATTTGCAGCCGCTGCAGGTGACGTTGGACATGAGCCTGAGCGATTTGATCGGGGTCGATAACCAGCGCGAGCAGCTGGCGCGAAATACCCGCCAGTTCGTCCAGGGCTTACCGGCCAACCATGCGTTGCTCTGGGGCGCGCGCGGCACCGGTAAATCGTCGCTGGTCCGGGCGCTGCTGGCGGAATATGCGGCGCAGGGTTTACGCCTGATCGAGATCGAGCGTGATCATCTGGCGGATCTGCCGCGGGTGGTCGAGCAGTTGCTCGAGCTGCCGCAGCGCTTCGTGCTGTTTTGCGACGACCTGTCGTTCGAGGCGGGCGAGGGCGATTACCGCATGCTCAAGACCGTGCTCGACGGCTCGCTGGAGCGGGCGCCGGAGAATGTGCTGCTGTACGCCACCTCCAATCGTCGGCATCTGCTCCCGGAGAAGCAGAGCGATAACCAGAACTGGCAGATGGTCGATGGCGAGCTGCATCCGAACGAGGCGGTGGAGGACAAGATCGCGTTATCGGATCGTTTTGGCTTGTGGCTGTCTTTCTATCCTTTCACTCAGGATCATTTTCTTGCAGTGGTGCGTCATTGGGTCGGTGTGCAGGCCGCCGCGGCCGGGCTCGCTTGGCAATGGAGCGAGGGCTTGGAAAAAGCTGCAATTCGCTTTGCCCTGGCGCGCGGTAACCGCAACGGTCGCTGCGCCTACCAATTCGCCCGACAGTGGGTCGGGCTCGAATTGTTGGCGCGGCAGGCTTGACCGAGTGAAGGTGCGCGGGCTGTCAGGCGCCAGTGATCTTCGCCAGCATCGCCCGCTCGCCCGGTAAAACGGCCTGTACCGATGGTCGCGCCTCGACACGCTGGTACAGCGCGGCCAGATTCGGCCAACGTTGGCCGTCGAGCGCTTCGCCGCCGTGGCCCATATTGATTATCTGACAGGCAAAGGCCAGGTCGGCCAGGGTCAGGCTATCGCCGACCAGGTACTCGGCGTCGCCCAGCACTTCTGCCAAGTAGTCGAAGTGACTGGGCAGTTTCTCGATTAGCGCTTGCTGCACCGCCTGTTCGTCGCAAGGCTTACCTATGCTGGGCTTCAATACGCGGTTGCGGAACACGGTAAAGGTCGACCAGGGCGTCAGCTCGTAATCGGCGTACTTTTCCAGCCAGCGCACTTGCGCACGTTGTTCGGCGTTGTGGCCGAGCAATGGGGTGAGGTCCGGGTGTTTTTCCTCCAGGTATTGGCAGATCACGCTGGAGTCGGCCAGGGAGAAATCGCCGTCTTTAAGCGCCGGAATGCGGCCGAGAGGGTTGAGCTCCCGGTACCAGTCGGGTTGTTTGCCAAAGGGCAGGATTATTTCCAGTTGGTACGGCAGGTCTTTTTCGAGGAGACACAGGCGGACTTTGCGCACGAATGGCGAAAGCGGGGCGCCATAAACAATCAGGCTCATGATGACTCCTTCAGGAGGGGGCGGAGTAGGGAATCTTGACCGATTCGATCAGTGGCGCCGGCCTGCGGGTGGCCAGCGCCTGGTTACGACCGCAGGCGTGGCGATTAGTCGTAGATGTTCTTCTTCTTCCAGTCCTCTTCGCTCTCGAGCGAACTCAGGCCCTGGGTTAATTCGCTGTTTTCGTCGACGGCCGGTTGGCTCTTGTCCAAGACCATGGCGTTGGCCCGGGCCAGATGGTTGTCGAGCTTTTGCAATTCCGCTTGATAGCGGGATGGGTCGGGCTGTTTGCGCAGGTATTGCACGCCGCGTTCGAACGCCAGGCGCGCCTGGCCGGGTTGTTGCCGCTGCAAGGCTTGTTGGCCGAGGTTGCTGAAAAAATCGATATGTAGCATTACCAGTAGATGCTGGATTTCTCTAACCCAGTGCTGGGCCTCTTTGGCCGTCAATACGTTGTCGCGAGCCGCGCGGGTGATCTGCCCGTGCAGGTTCTCCAGTTGGAAACGCACTTCCTTGGCTTTGGCTTCATTGAGGATATTCTGCGGCGGATTGCTGACCGGGATCGACTCACCCATGGCGATCAGGCGTTTGAGCGTTTCGATATTGCTCTTGAGCTGGGCGTTTCTTTTATCCAGCGGTAGCATGGCCTCGTTGAAATGCAACTGCAGGCGGCTCAGCAAGACTTTCAACTGCGGCGACATCAGTTGCCCGGGCATGCTGTCGGAAATGTCCTGGCAGCGCCGGATGCGGTCGTTGAGATCGGCTTTGAGGCGCGCCTTTTCCAGCTTGTTGTTCTCAACCATATTATTGATATAGGCGATGGCAATCAGAATAAAGATGCCGCCTACAACTAACAGCGTAATCACGAGTGGGGACATCGAGGCGGTCTCTCCGGTGCCGGTTTTGTTTCTGAGTGTAGTGCGTAAGCTGGCAGGCCGATAGAGTCGCCTTATATATTGCTCTGAAGTCATTGATTTTGAAAAAAAATTACACAGAGGTTGACGGTTCTTATCAGGCTCAATAGAATGCGCGCCACTTCTAGCGCAACACCATATGGTAGTGCGCTAGAAGCCGGAAACAGTATTGTATGCTCCGGGCTGCGTCCCCTTCGTCTAGTGGCCTAGGACACCGCCCTTTCACGGCGGTAACAGGGGTTCGAGTCCCCTAGGGGACGCCATTTCGTTGTAGTTGTAGATGCATTGCGGGAATAGCTCAGTTGGTAGAGCACGACCTTGCCAAGGTCGGGGTCGCGAG
>CAMPJN010000543.1 GCA_946886875.1 uncultured Pseudomonas sp. | reverse complement strand
TCTGGGAGCCCTTCAGTTTTCTCGTGCTGTTCGGCTATACCGGCCTCGGCATACTCGTCGGCGTTGCCCTCGGTTCACTGCTGGTGTTGTTCCTGCAGCGCCGCGGTTGGTTGAACCGCGCCAAGCGCGGCCATCACCTGCTGCTCAAGCTGTATTTCCTTCTTCTGCCCCTGGTTGGCGGCTTTCTCGGCTTTCAGGGCGGCGTGCTGTATGGCAGCCAGCAGCAGATCAACAGCCATATCGACAGCTATGCCCCGGCAGTACAGGTAGTGGCGGACGCCGTCTGGGTCGATTTTCAGGATTATCTCGCCGCCCAGGATATGCAGGCGTTGGCGAACGAGGTCGAGGGTTCGACGGTGCAGGGCTTGATCAACCAGATAGCCTTGGATTATCTGCGCAGCCAGACCGAAGAGGATGCCGAGCAACTGGCCGAAGCCTCGACTTCCGAACGCATCGCCATGGGCCTGATCAGGCGTTTGCGCGCCATACTGCTGGGCCAGGCGCTGGGTCGGCTGGCGGTGGAAAAGGCCGCTGAGGTCAGCCACCTCGACGAGCAGGTACTGACGCGGGTGCTGAATGCGCGCATCGAGCAATTATTCGACGCGGCTTTTCTCGTTGGGTTGCTCCAGCAACAGGTCGGCCATGTATTCAAACCCTTCTATACGGCGCTGCTGGTGCAGCTGTTCCTGCTGTTGGGCGTGTTGGCCGGCGAGATACTGCTGTCGCGCTATCTGCGCCAGCTGCCGCTCGCTGCGCCGCCCGCAACGGCGGCGCTGGCTTAAGCGCCGCAGCTTGATTGCGCATCGGCATTGGCCTGTAGCTACAGAGCGCGTTGCGGCGCCACAAGGGCGCTATTGACGAGCGCGCCCTTGTGGATGATTCATCTCGATTATTTCCCCGCCTCCAACACCACCCGATAACGTGCCTTGCCGGAGCGCAGATGGGCGATGGCGTCGTTGACCTTGCTCATTGGGAAGTGCTCGACCTGCGGCACTATCTGATGGCGGGCGCAGAATTCCAGCATGGTTGCCATATTCGCCGGCGAACCGACCGGCGAGCCGGACAGGCTGCGCTGGCGCGGGATCAGGTTGAACACATGCACCGGAATGGCGCTCGGCACTATGCCAACGAAGTGCAGGCGGCCCTTGCCGGCCAGGGTGCCGATCATGGCGGCCCAGTCGAGGTCGGCGCTGGCGGTGACCAGGAGGAAGTCCAGGCTGCCGGCGATCGCCTTGAGCGCGGCGCTGTCGGTGGAGGCCACCACCTTGTGCGCGCCGAGGCGCTTGGCTTCTTCCTGCTTGTTCAGCGATGAGGTGAAGGCGGTGACTTCGCAACCCCAGGCATTGAGAAAGCCCAGCGCCAGGTGACCGAGGCCGCCGATGCCGACCACGCCGACCTTGTCGGTGGGCTTTACATCGAACTCGAGCAGCGGGCTGAATACCGTCGAGCCGGCGCAGAACAGCGGGCCGACCAGGCTCGGGTCGAGCCCGTCCGGCAGCGGCACGGCCCAGGCCCAGTGACTGCGCAGGCGATCGGCGAAGCCGCCGTTGCTGCCGACTATGGTCGGCTTGACCGTGCTGCACAGCTGATGCGAGCCCTCCATGCAGGAGCCGCAGTGCATGCAGCTGCCCTTGTACCAGCCGATGCCCACTCGCTGACCGAGCTTCAGGCCACGGGCGTTCTCGCCCAGGCGCACTACTGTGCCGACCACTTCATGGCCGGGGATGAAGGGATAGCGCGCGTTGCCCCACTCGTTGTCGATCATCGACTGGTCGGAATGGCAGATGCCGCAGTATTCCACTGCAACTTCGACCTCCTCGCTGCCCAGCGGGCCCGGGTCGTAACTGTGCGGTTCGAGCGGTGCGCCGGGCGCCTTGGCGGCCCAGCCGGTGAAGGTGTCGACGATGGATTCGGATGCACTCATGACAATGGCCTCTGGACGGAAAGCGGAACCCAGCCAGCATAGTCGCCTGGCTGGGGTAAGTAAGCGTAATAGACCCGGCTGATAGTCGAACGTTGGTCTCGGTTACACTGACGCTCCCGATCGTCGTCAGTGAACCCCGCATGTCCCGCCCACCGCGCCCCCGTTCGCCCCATCATTCAACCGGCAAGTCCGCCGCGCGCCGGGTCGCCAAGGCCCCTCCAGCGGCGCCGCGCCTGCTGCTGCTGAACAAGCCGTTCGATGTGCTGACCCAGTTCAACGACGAACAGGGCCGCGCCACCCTCAAGGATTTCGTCGCGGTGCCTGGGGTTTATCCGGCCGGGCGCCTGGACCGCGACAGCGAAGGGCTGTTGCTGCTGACTAACGATGGCGGCTTGCAGGCGCGCATTGCCGATCCCAAACACAAACTGGCGAAAACCTACTGGGTGCAGGTGGAAGGCGAGCCGAACGACGCTCAGCTGCAGCAATTGCGTGACGGCGTGCAGCTCAATGACGGCCCCACCTTGCCCGCCGATGCACGTCTGCTTGACGAGCCGCAGCTGTGGTCGCGCAACCCGCCGGTGCGTTTTCGCAAAAGCGTGCCCACGGCTTGGCTGGAACTGGTGATTCGCGAGGGGCGAAATCGTCAGGTCCGGCGCATGACCGCCGCGGTCGGCTTGCCGACCTTGCGCCTGGTGCGGGTGCGTATCGGGCCCTGGAGCCTGGAGGGTTTGCAGCCGGGACAGTGGAAAGAGGTCGAGGCGCGTCTATAAGGCGCCCCGTGGTGTCAGGTCAGACGCCTTCCATGCCGGCGATTACCACCGTCTTGATGATAAAGCCCAGCACGCCCAGGCCCAGGGCGAGAAACAGGATCATGGTGCCGAAGCGGCCGGCCTTGGATTTTTTCGCCAGGTCCCAGACGATAAACGCCATAAACAGCACCAGGCCGCCGACCAGCA
>CAMPJN010000542.1 GCA_946886875.1 uncultured Pseudomonas sp. | reverse complement strand
AGCATGCTGCTGGGCATCCTCGACCTGGAGCGGGTGACGGTCAACGACATCATGATCCCGCGCAACGAGGTGACCGGCATCGACCTGGAAGACGATATCGAGACGATCATCACTCAGCTGACCACCACCACCCACACCCGCCTGCCGCTATTTCGCCACGACATCAATCAGGTCGAAGGCATCGTGCATATGCGCCAGATCGCCCGTCTGATGAACAACAACCAGTTGACCAAGGAAGCCCTGGTCGCCGCCTGCAACGAGCCCTACTTCATTCCCGAAAGCACGCCGCTATCCACGCAACTGTTCAATTTCCAAAAGCAGAAACGCCGCATCGGCATCGTTGTCGACGAGTACGGCGACGTGATCGGCATCGTCACCCTGGAGGACATTCTCGAAGAGATAGTCGGCGACTTCAGCAACCAGAGCGCGCTACGCAGCCCGGATATCCACCCCCAGGAAGACGGCACTCAAGTGATCGATGGCGCCGCCTATATCCGCGAAGTGAACAAGGCACTGGATTGGCACTTACCCTGCGACGGCCCGAAAACCCTCAACGGTTTGATCACCGAAATTCTGGAAAGCATTCCCGACAGCGCCGTGTGCCTGGCGATTGGCCCCTATCGCCTGGAGATTTTGCAGTCTTCGGAAAACCGGGTGAAAAGCGTCAGGGCTTGGCAGACCAGCACTACACCGCAGCCGGAATCGACGGCGGAGTAAGCGCCTCGGCGAGCCCTTCGGCCCAGACCCGGTAACCTTCGCGCGAAGGATGATAGCCATCGAGCGCCAGATACTCGGCAGAAAAGCGCAGCTGCAGTGGACAGTATTCAGCCCCCGAAGCCGTCGCGACCTGACGCAAAGCCATATCGAGAATGGCGGCTCGCGCACCCAATAACGACCGCAATAACCAGGGCAAGGCACTGAAATGCTGCATCGGCGCCACAGCGCTGAATGCCACATGCGCACCGCCAGCCGAGAAATGCGCGGCCAGGCTGCGCAGTGCACCCTGCCAGCGCCGCAGCGAACTGAGACCCGTGGTGTCGTTGACACCGAACACCAGCAGCACCAGATCCGCCGGCTCGTTTGCAACCTGGCCAATCAGGCGCTCGCAGGCATGCGCCGCGGTGATGCCGTTCTCGCCGCATGCGCGCCAGGCCACCGGCCGCCGCTGGCGATTCGCCAGGGCGCGAGCCAATTGACCGACCAGCCCATGCTCCTGAGATTCGACACCGACACCGGCGACCGTGGATTCCCCCAGCACCAGCAAGCGCAAAGGCGCGCCGGACCAATCGGCACCGGCCATACCACTCTGCGCGCCGCCCGCTGCAGGCAAACGTAAAGCCCGGCTACGGGTATGCAGCGCCAGCGGCAACAGCACCGGCAGCAGCAGGATTACCGTCAGCCACCATCCAGCCCCGCGCCATGGGTTCATAGTTCGATGCTGACCGCCTGCGCCGCACGAGTCGCCTTGGCGCGGGCCGCCGCCAGCGACTCGTCGCGGGCCAGGGCCACGCCCATACGCCGCTGGCCACTGACCTCGGGCTTACCGAATAGGCGCAAGGCGGTGTCCGGCTCGGCCAGGGCGGCGGCCAGATTACCGAAGGCGACTTGCTGCGATACACCCTCGACCAGCACCACCGCGGAAGCCGAAGGCCCGAACTGGCGAATTGCCGGAATCGGCAAGCCGAGAATAGCCCGCGCATGCAAGGCGAACTCGGACAGATCCTGGGAGATCAGGGTAACCAGGCCGGTATCGTGGGGACGCGGCGAAATTTCGCAGAACCACACCTGATCGCCCTTGACGAACAATTCGACGCCGAACAGTCCGCGCCCGCCGAGCGAATCGGTGACCGCCAACGCAATCCGCTCGGCCTCCTCGCGGGCTTTAGCGCTCATCGGCTGCGGCTGCCAGGATTCCTGATAGTCGCCCTTGACCTGGCGGTGACCGACAGGCGCGCAGAAGCTGGTACCGCCGGCGTGGCGCACGGTGAGCAAGGCGATTTCATAGTCGAAATCGACGAAACCCTCGACTATCACCCGGCCTTTGCCGGCCCGGCCGCCGGCTTGGGCGTAATCCCAGGCGGCCTGCAAATCGTCCGCACTTTTGAGCAACGACTGGCCTTTGCCGGAGGAGCTCATGATTGGCTTGATCAGGCAGGGAAAGCCGATTTCCTCCACGGCCGCACGGCACGATTCGAACGAGTCGGCAAAGCGATAAGGCGAGGTCGGCAAGCCCAACTCCTCCGCTGCCAGACGGCGAATGCCCTCGCGGTTCATGGTCAGCTGCGCCGCTCGCGCGCAGGGGATCACGGTAAAACCTTCGCCTTCCAGCTCGACCAGGGTGGCGGTGGCGATGGCTTCGATTTCCGGGACTATGTAGTGCGGCTGCTCCAACTCGATTACCGCACGCAATGCGGCGCCGTCGAGCATATCGAGCACATGGCTACGGTGCGCCACCTGCATGGCCGGGGCATTGGCGTAACGATCGACGGCGATCACTTCGACGCCGAGGCGTTGCAACTCGATCACCAGCTCCTTGCCCAACTCGCCAGCGCCGCACAACAACACGCGGGTCGCGCTCGGCGACAAAGGGGTTCCGATACGGGGCATAAGATTTTCTCGGTTTAGAAGAGTAAAGAGGAAGTTCTACAGCAATACGCCTTTGGCCTCGGCCCGCGCATGACAGCGCTGCAGCACCTGGCGGCGCTCGGTGTTGTCCATGCGGCTCCAGCGGGTGATTTCCGCTACGTTGCGCTGACAGCCGATGCAGATGTCCTCGTCGTCCAATGCGCAGATGTTTACGCAGGGCGAAGCAAGCGGGCGCTCCTGTGCGTTCACTCGCCCTGCTCCGCCAGCTCGCGGGCATAGCGCTGGGCGTTGTGCACATAGTG
>CAMPJN010000541.1 GCA_946886875.1 uncultured Pseudomonas sp. | reverse complement strand
GGGGCAGCAGCTCGGCACTCAGGCGTTGCTCGGGCAGCGGCAGACCGGCGGTGAGCATGGCGCGGCTGACCGACTTCTGGTGCAGGCTGCACAGCGACAGCAGACTGTCCAATAAGGGGTCATCGTAGCGATCGCGCGGATCGCTGCGGGTCTGGGCCTGGCTAAGGTCTACTGCCACTGGTGGTTCACTCTTCTACGACTTGACTCAGTTGAGGCCGGGCAAACTTACCTTGGCTTTCACTTCGTCCAACGGCACAGTCGCGAGGGGTGCGACTACGCCCTGGCTCTGGAGCAGGGAGCCCATGGTGGCCTTGATCCGGTATTGAGTAAACAGTTCGGTGAAGCGTACCTCCTCCAGGCGGCGCGCGGCGCTGAACAGCTCGTTTTCGCTGTCGAGCAGATCCAGCAGAGTGCGATCACCGAGGCTGAACTGCTTCTGGTAGGACTCGCGCACAAGGGTGCTGTGGTCGACGTACTGCTGGGCGATGGGTAATTGCTGGCGCGCGTTTTCCAGGGCGTTCCAGGCCAGACCGAGATCTTCGTTGAGCACCCGCAAGGCGTTGTTGCGGATGTCCATGGCCTGATTGACCTGATAGGACTTGGACTGTAAATCCGCCTTGTTGCTGCCGCCGGCGAACAGGTTGTAGCGCATGTTCACCATCGCCCGCCATTGGTTGCTATGGCCGGCGGCGCCATCCAGGTTGTTATCCATGCTGCGCGACAACTCGGCATCGAAACGCGGATAGAAGCTCGATTTGGCCGCGTCGTATTGCTGCTCGGTGGCCTGCACATCGGCCTCGGCGGAACTGAGGAAGGGGTTATTGCGCAGCATCTCCTCACGCGCGGCCTGCAGGTTGTCCGGCAATTGTCCGAGCAACCCTTGCGGCAGGCTGAGCTGCTCGGCATCGCGCCCCACGGCGCTGAAGTAGTTGACCTGGGCATCGGCCAGGTTGGTGCGCTCGGTGATCAGGTTGTTACGCGCCTGGGCCAGGCGCGCTTCCGCCTGATCGAGATCGGCGCTACGCCCAACGCCGCTCTCGCTGCGCAATTTGATCTGGTCGTAGATGCGCTCGTGACTGAGCAGGTTGTCCTCGGCCAGATGCACCATTTCCTGACGTTTGAGTACTTCCAGATAAACCTGAGCGACGGTCAACGCGGTGCGCTCCGAGGTGCCCAGCAGCTCATATGCCCTGGCGTTGACGGTGGCGCGCTGACGCCCCACTTCGCTGCTGGTGGCAAAGCCATCGAACAGCATCTGTTGCAGACGCAGGCTCGACTCGCCGCGGTTCAGGGTTTCAGTGTTATGGCTGAGGCCGCGGGTGCTCGGACTGTCGGTGTGTTCGCGGCCATAACCGGCGAGTATATCGACCTGCGGTCGATAGCCACCTTTGGCGGCGTTCATTTGTTCTTCAACCGACAAGCGTGCGTTTATGCCTGCGCGAATTTCCGGATGCACCTCAAGAGCGCTTTGCATGGCGTCGCGAAGGGTCTGACCCTGAGCAGAGAAGGAAACGGCTAAAGCTGCCAGGGAGAGTAAGACCGGGAAACGCATAAGCTGAAGATTTCCTTTCAGGCTAGAAATATAGGGAAGTCAGGTCACCTCGAGAGGAACCAATCGCCCACCAAGCATAAGCAAGAGGCTATTGCAAGCACCTAGAGAGACACTGGTCGCATAAAAAGCGAGAATAATATCGAAGTGACATCACGCCTGATGATTGTTTATGATTGCGACTGTACGGTCAATAGTCTGGCATAACACTAATTCCAATTAGATATAAGTCATCTAATTGACGCAAAGAAAAAACGCCACCACTTGCAGTGGCGCTATTTCAAAGTTTCGAACTGCGCAACCCGTGCGCCAGGAGCCTAGGCATGAGCAACTTCGTCGCCATCGTTAAATCGCTTGTTGGCCCAGTATTCGCCGTCTCTCTCGACGGCTTTAAGCGGCAAGTTTTCGAAGGCGAGCGCCTGCTCCAGGGTGAACAGCTCATGACCGCACTGGGCGGCGAAGCAACCCTGCAACTGGCCAATGGTGAGTTGGTTCAACTAAGAGAGAGCAGCGCTTGGCAGACAGGCGAAGCAGGTTCCGCAGCCGAGCAAGACACTGCGGATCCCACGCTTGAACAAGCCCTTACGGCCGGGTTCGACCCCACCGTCGACCTTGAGGCTCCAGCCGCGGGCCCAGCTGCAAGCGGCACAGGCGGTGCGGCCGGTGGCGGGCACAGTTTTGTACTGCTCGATGAGACGGGGCTGCAACTCGATCCCAGCATCGGTTTTCCAACCGAAGGGCTGAACTTTGCGAGCGAGGCTAGCGATGAACTGCTAGGCGCACTCGACAATGGCAATACTGCCGACACAGCCGATAGCAGCGCTGGCACTGGCGGCAACAATGGCGCTGGTGGGACTAACGGCAACAACAATGGCGGCGGTAGCGGTGGCACTGGGCAAGCTAACAACGCTCCCAGCGCACTTGCGGATACCTTCACTCTGGACGAAGACGGCTCGGTTGCCATCGATGTGCTGAGCAATGACACCGACCTCGACGGTGACACCCTGAGCATCACCCAAGTCGACGGCCAGCCTATTGCTGAAGGCGGTTCAGTCAGTGTTAGCAATGGCTCCGTCACCTTGAGCGGCAACCAGCTGGTATTTACCCCCGACGCCAATTACCAAGGCCCGGTCAACTTCACTTACACCATCAGCGATGGCGCACTCACCAGCACTGCCACCGTTAACGGCACGATCAATCCGGTCGCCGACCTCAGCGCCGCCGACGACAGCGCCAGTGGCGATGAAGACAGCGTGATCAACGCCAGCGTCGCCGGCAACGACAGCACCACCTCCGGTGGCACGCTCAGCTATGCCCTCGCCAGCGGCGTAAGCAACGGCAGCC
>CAMPJN010000540.1 GCA_946886875.1 uncultured Pseudomonas sp. | reverse complement strand
TCGTGTTTGATTCGCCCTGCCACCAGCCTGGAATTGCGCCCATGTCCCAAGCCCACGACAAGTTGATCGGTCCAGTGCCTTCGCGCATCGTCGACGCCGCCCGCCTTCTGGTCACGCCCTATGAAGGGCGCGTGGCCGAGTTCAACGTTGCTGCCTGGCTGCAACTGCCAGGCTTGGCGACATTACCGGTGTCCCTGCTGATCAGTTATCGCGACGGCGACAAACGCCGTGAAGTCGCGGTGGATCATGGCAAGGTAAACGCCCACAGCAAGATTCTGCTCTCCGGCGTTGCGCGCGTGCCGGTCAAGCAGAAGATCCAGGACATGCAAGTTCGTCTGCGCACAGCGGTGCCTACGCACGGCCTGGTAGTCGAAGAACTGTTCGTCCAAGCAGTGGAACTGGCGCGCAGCGAGAGCCGCCAAGCCCTGGCTTAAGCAATACTCTCCGCCCCACAAACCCCGCGTCCGTCGCGGGGTTTTGCGTTCAGCGGTTAGCGACGCGCGCGCTCGTAGTCGGCCTCGATAATCTGAAACTCATCGCTCGCACTGCCCTCCTCAGCGGCGCGGTCGGCGGCAGGCTGAACCAGAGACTCGGGCCATTGCGCGAAGCGCAGTCCGGTAATCCGGTTAAGGCGCTCCAGGGCTTCTTCGGGATCGAGCCGATGGAGATGAACAACTGCACTTCTTTTCGCTGTCATAAAACGCCTTTAACTCCGCTAATCCCTGCTCTGCTGGCAGCCTGATCGCAATTCGCCATTAGACAATAGCCAAAAGCGTGCCAGCCTCCTTGCGCTCTACTTCCGCGGCTCTTTGGTTACCCTCAAGCCGAATCCACCTTGCTACAACGCCGCAAACTGACGTTTTTCGTCACTCCTCGTCGGGCGTACGCAACCACTCGGCCAGGCTCTCGCCAAACAACGCTTCCTGCTGATCGTGCAAAGTTTGTAGCGCCGTGCGCAATGCCGGATACCAAGGCTCATCCATATGTTCCGGCAACTGATTGAGCTGCGGCAACGGCCAGGGGCTGCGGCTCAACAGCTGCTGCAGGCTGTAGTGACCAAGATCGCGGCTCAGCACCCAGAGACCGGCCCCGGTGGGCGCGATCAGATGCTGGTGCTCGAGAAACTCGAGAATTTCTTCCCACTCGAACTCGGGCAACAACCAACCCTGGCGTTGCACGTCGCGATAGCGCACTTTCAGCCCGGACTGCTGGCGCGTATAGAACACCCGCAATATCCCCAACATCACCAGCAGACGCGGCAAGGCGCGCTTGCGCCACTGATGGGGCGTGCCCAGGTTGCAGACCAACTCGGCGCCCAGCAGCACCAGCAGCCAGGACAGGTAAATCCACAGGAGAAACAGCGGCACAGTGGCAAAAGCTCCATAGATCAGCTGATAACCGGGGAACATCTGCACGTAGAGGCCGAACAGTTTTTTCGCCACTTCGAACAACACGGCGGTGAATAGGCCACCCAGCAATGCATGACGAAAACGCACCTGGGCATTGGGCACAGTGGCGTAGATCAGGGTAAAGGCGGCAATGCTCGACAGCACCGGCATAAAGCTCAGTAACGTCTTCAACCCCATCAGCGCATCCGGCCCGGAAATCAGCGACAGCGAAGCGATATAGGTGCTGATGGCGAAACCGCTGCCGAGGAGGATCGGGCCCAGGCTCAGGATCGCCCAATACAGCAAAAAGCTCGACACCCCGCGCCGCGGCTGGCGAACCCGCCAGATGGTATTGAACGCTTTCTCGATGGTGACCAGCATCAGGAAGGCGGTAACCGCCAGCACTATCACGCCGATCCAGGTCAGCTGGCGCGCCTGGGTGGTGAACTCGCCCAGGTACTGCTGGACCACCTCGCCCGCGGACGGCACGAAATTACTGAAGATGAAATGCTGGATCTGCTCGCCCGTGCCCTGAAATGCCGGCACCGCGGAGAGCATGGCGAAGGTCACCGTCATCATCGGCACCACGGCGAACAAGGTGGTGTAGGTCAGGGCAGCGGCGTTGTTGATACAGCGGTCGGCGATAAAACGCCGCAGCAGAAAACGCCAGAAGTCCAGCCAATCGGTGACGCGCTCTAGCATGCATTCTCCTTAATGACCAAGCTGCGGTCCTTTTCGCTTACAAAGACCGGACACAGTTCAGACTCTGACCGCGACGCGGGTAGAATAGCCGCCATCCGAGACAAGACGCGACCCGCATATGACTGATCTGACGCTCTATCACAACCCACGCTGCTCGAAATCGCGTAGCGCCCTGCAATTGCTCGAGGAGCGCGGTCTGGCGCCGAGCATTGTGCGCTATCTGGAAACCCCGCCCAGTGCCGAGCAATTGCAGGCGCTGCTCGGCAAGCTCGGGCTCAGCCCAAGGCAGTTGCTGCGCAGCAGCGAAGACGAATACCAGGCGCTGAATCTGGCCAATCCCGAACTGACTGACGCCCAGTTGATCGAAGCTATGGCTGCCCATCCGAAACTGATCGAGCGGCCCATCCTGATCGTCGGCGACAAAGCCGTAGTGGGTCGCCCACCGGAAAAAGTCCTGGAGATCCTGCCATGAGTCCCCCCTACATCCTGGTTCTGTACTACAGCCGCCATGGCGCGACTGCGGAAATGGCCCGACAGATCGCCCGCGGCGTCGAACTCGGTGGCCTGGAGGCGCGCCTGCGCACCGTGCCGGCGGTTTCCAGCGAATGCGAAGCGGTAAGCGCCGAGATACCGAGCGAAGGGGCGATGTACGTCAGCCTCGACGACCTGAAAAACTGCGCCGGCCTGGCCCTGGGCAGCCCGACCCGCTTCGGCAATATGGCCGCGCCGCTCAAATACTTCCTCGATGGCACCAGCAGCCTTTGGCTAAGTGGCGGCCTGGTCGGCAAGCCGGCTGGGGTGTTCACCTCCACCGCCAGCCTGCACGGCGGCCAGGAAACCACCCTGCTGTCGA
>CAMPJN010000539.1 GCA_946886875.1 uncultured Pseudomonas sp. | reverse complement strand
GGGGCGTGCGATCTCAATGTCAGGCACGTTCATGGCGTTGGTTTTCATTAGGCGCTTCGCACGATGGGAAACCGGCGATCGCTTTGAGCGAGGATCTGACAGGCTTTACTGTTCAAGTTCCGCCAGGAAGTAACGTCACAAACAAACCAGGTGGTTCGCATAATCTATATTATGTTAAATAGCATATATGGCGGTTAGCTCCAGGTACCTGTCGTAGCCTCTCTCATGTTCGTCAGCATCCGATACCCAGTGCCGCGCCGTCCTTGTTGACGAGCGCGGCCTCTTTGTCCGGTTATGGGTTTTGCAGTACGACGCTGCGAATGTCGTCCGCCAGTTGGCGTACGCGTTCCTCGCTGGTGTCCCAGGAACACATGAACCGTGCGCCACCGACCCCGATAAACGTGTAGAACATCCAACCGCGACTCCTGAGTGCCTCCAGCGCCAACGGTGGCATGTTGATGAACACACCGTTGGCCTCGACTGGAAACATCAGCTCCACGCCCGGCACGTTGCTGATCAGGCTGGCAAGCAATTGTGCGCAACCGTTCGCATGTTCGGCATATTTCATCCAGGCGTGGTTTTCCAGCAGTCCGACCCAAGGCGCAGACAAGAAACGCATCTTCGATGCAAGCTGACCGGCCTGCTTGCAGCGGTATTCGAAATCTTCGGCCAGTGCCCGGTTGAAAAACAGGATGGCCTCACCGACCGCCATGCCGTTCTTCGTGCCCCCGAAACAGAGCACGTCCACGCCCGACTTCCAGCTCAGTTCGGCCGGTGAAAGCCCGAGAAACGCACAGGCGTTGGCGAAACGCGCGCCATCCATGTGCAGATGCAGCCCCAGTTCCTTGCAGGTATCGCTGATGGCTCGGAGTTCGTCCGGCCGGTATACGGTGCCGATCTCGGTGGCCTGGGTAATGCTGACGACGCGTGGTTTGGGGTAATGGATGTCCTTGCGCTTGAGGGCAACCTCTCGAATAGCTGCAGGCGTCAGCTTGCCTTGCTCGGTGCGGGCAACGAGCAACTTGGAACCGTTGGAAAAGAACTCCGGTGCGCCGCATTCGTCGGTTTCGATATGGGCGATATCGCCGCATATCACGCTGTGATAGCTCTGACATAGCGAAGACAGCGCCAGGGAGTTGGCCGCGGTGCCATTGAACGCGAAAAAGACTTCGCAATCGGTCTCGAACAGCTGGCGGAAATGGTCGGCTGCCCGTGCAGTCCATTGATCGTCTCCGTAGGCGCGATCATGTCCCTGGTTCGCGCGAGCCATGGCTTCCCAGGCTTCAGGACAGATGCCCGAATAGTTATCGCTGGCGAATTGCTGATTGGCGTTGGTCATTTGTACCTCTTTCAAGTGGCTATCTCAGCTACTGATCGGCAAGAAAATTACGGTGTAGAGGCCCAGTGCGCCAAGGACGAAAACCGAAGCGCCCAGCCAGAAAATCGAGATTGCATCGGCCTGGATGCGCCCGCTTTTCACGCCGCTCGCGCTACGGGCGTAACGGCGCTGCTGCGTGGTCCATATACCCAACGCCGTCGCCAGCGATAGCGCGACCAGCATGCCGACGAAAGTCCCGTGATAAGGCATCCAGCGCAGAAACAGCGCGCTCACGGTGATCATCGTCAGCAACGTTCGGCCCCAGGCCAGCGAGGTGCGTTCGGGCTGCAGGCCCGGATCCTCATGCAGCGGCGGTCGCGGCGTGCCGGGTTCCAGGCGGCGACGAAAGGAAATATGCATCGTTAACCGCGAAGCGCGATGAAGCTGATCAGCACCAAGGTCACCAGTGTGCCGCCGATGGACAGAATCGGGATCAGCAAGGGAAACGGCAACGGCCCGCTGTGCCGCATGGCGCGCTCGATGGTGAGCCAGCGCACGCACGCCGTCGAGCTGATGAACATGGCCAACAGCAACAACGAGACCGATAGCACCTTGCGCACCTCCGGCGTGAAGATGCCGCCGGCAAAGGCTTCGACCGCCACTCCGCCGGCCAGCAGCGCCAACGAGGTGCGGATCCAGGCGAGGAAGGTTCTTTCATTGGCCAGCGTAAACCGCGGGTCGGGCTCCTTTCCTCCGGACAACAACCGGTGACTCCAGCGACTTCGCTCCATGGGTGATTCGTCTCCGAACAATTGAGGGCCAGGGGCCTTGCCCATTCAAACAGAAACGCGTGCCCACTGCAGGTTCCGTTGCAATCATCCGCTCGTGGGAATGACCGTTCTGGCTACGAGGCGCCCTTGCGCCATGCTAATGTTCGCCATCGAAACCGTCTTGGAGAGATTTCATGCTGCTTCGTCTGGTCACCGCTTTTGCGCTCGCCACGGCCACTCTGACTGCCTCGGCAGATGAACATTCCCACGCTCATCACATGATGGCCGGAGCACCTGTCGCGCATCAGGTCTGGTCGCGTGCCATGCCGCCGACGGCCCCGACGGGTGCGGTGTATTTCACGCTGAGCAACCCCGGTGACACGGCAGATCGGCTGATAGGAGTGAAAACCGCCCGGGCCGAAAAGGCCGAGCTGCACGCACATGTGCATGAGGGTGACGTGATGCGCATGCAGCGTATCGACTCGATCGAGGTGCCGGCCGGCGGTGAGGTGCAGTTCCAGCCAGGTGGCAATCACGTCATGCTGTTCAAATTGAGCAAGCCGCTGGTAGCGGGCGAGCAATTTCCGCTCACGCTGATTTTCGAGCATGCCGGCGAAGTGAACGTGGACGTTTCCATACAGGACCAGGCGCCCGCGGCGAACGATAACGCTCACCAGCACCACTGAGTGGTCAAGACCGCTCCTACAACGCACCAGGGCAACCGTGGGAGCGGTCTCGACCGCGAAGGCTTCCCCAGGCAGATAGAGCGTTCAGTGCGGGTCATTACAGGGAAGGCTTGAGAGGCACGTAGACGCCGAAGAGCTCGCGGTCAAGACCGCTCCTACGACGCCACACATC
>CAMPJN010000538.1 GCA_946886875.1 uncultured Pseudomonas sp. | reverse complement strand
AGCTGGTCACCGGTGGGCAACCGACCATGGCGCCGATCACGCTGGAGGTACTGTCGGCCTTGAGGGCCTTGGACAGGTCTTTGATCTTGCCGTCGTCGTCGACCAAGTTGGCACGGTGGGCCACGCCCATCAGGGTGCCGGCGGTGTCGAACATATTGACGAAGAGGAAGGCCAGAATCACGCTGATCATCGCCACGTTAAAGGCGCCGGCGATATCCATCGCCAGGAAGGTCGGCGCCAGGCTCGGCGGCATCGATACCAGGCCGTTGTACTCGACCAGGCCCATGGCCCAGCCCAGGGCGGTAACGCCGAGCATGCTGAACAGGATGGCGCCGAATACGTTGCGATGGCTGAGCACGGCGATCAACAGAAAGCAGATGGCGGCCAGCAGCGCGTTAGGTTCACCGAACGAGCCCATGGTCAGCAGCGTGGCCGGGCTGTCGACGACTATGCCGGCGGTTTTCAGGCCGATCAGACCGAGGAACAAACCGACCCCGGCACCCATGGCGAAACGCAGGCTCATGGGGATGCTGTTGAGCAGCCATTCGCGGATACGCGACAAGCTCATGATCATAAACAGGATGCCGGAGATAAATACCGCACCCAGGGCGATCTGCCAGCTATAGCCCATCTCGCCGACCACCGTGTAGGTGAAGAAGGCGTTCAAACCCATGCCGGGCGCCAGGCCGACCGGCCAGTTGGCGTAGAGCCCCATAAGGAAGCAACCCAGCGCCGCGCCGATGCAGGTGGCGACAAAGGCCGCACCATGGTCGACGCCGGCGTTGGCCATGATGTTGGGGTTGACGAAGATGATGTAGGCCATGGTGACGAAGGTCGTCAGGCCCGCCAGCAACTCGGTCTTGATCGAGGTGCGGTGCTCGGTGAGTTTGAAAAACCTATCGAGCAGGCCAGTGGGTGCCAGCCCTGGGGTGTGAGTCGCCAGTTGTTCTTGTTTAGCGCTTTCCACAGTGGGTACTCCTTATCTTTCTTGTCGTGTACCACCCAATTGACGCCTTGAGGTCCTGGTTTTCTCTGAGGCGGGTGGTGTGTGGTGTGCCTACTGCCTGGTTAGTTGACCGTGTGGTCAGAAAGCTACACTGTCGCGATTATGCGTTTGTATACAAAAAAAGCAAATAATGTTTTATTGATTGCCACAACTATTTGCTGGAACCTGCGCCCAGCTTTCCGCGTCGCCTATGGATCGAATTTGCTCTCAGAGTTGAAAAATAATTCATATAAAACAAATAATTAGCGGATATCTATGGCTGTGCCGGTTGGGGTGGAAAGCTGGCGATACCTGGTTTTCGCCGTGCTTCTAAATGTATTGCTGTGTAAAAAAACAGATTTATATAAGCAATTGATTGATGCGGATGACCAGCTGAATGCCATCGCTGAGCTGAGCCTGAGGCGCCATGTCGCGGGCCTGACGGTATGCCTGTTCGACCAATTGTGTACAATGCCCGGGCTTATGCTTTTTGTTTTTCGTGGCAAACTGCTCGGCAGTGGCCAGGTGAAAAGCAGTAAAGTCTTGCTGGCACGCTCTAAAGCCGCTGCGGACATCGTGCGCTAAGGTTTTAGCACCCTGGATCAGCCGTATTTTTTGACACGAGCCCCAATGAACGAACAATTGCAGCCCCTCAAGAAGCAGCCGCGCGCTGGCAAAAGCAGCCGCAGCGGGACTCAGGACGATGTCGTTTATGCGCATATCTTCGAGGCCATCCTCGAACAACGCCTGGCACCTGGCACCAAACTCAGCGAAGAAGCCCTGGGCGAGATTTTCGGCGTCAGCCGCACCATCATCCGCCGCGCCTTATCGCGTCTGGCCCATGAGGGCGTGGTGCTGTTGCGACCGAACCGCGGCGCGGTGGTAGCCAGCCCGAGCGTCGAAGAAGCCCGGCAGATTTTCTACGCGCGGCGCATGGTCGAGCGGGCCATCACCGAATTGGCGGTGGAGCATGCCACCGCCGAACAGCTCGCCGAGTTACGGCAGATGGTCGAGGACGAACAGAGCAGCTTTTCCCGCGGAGACCGCGGCGCCGGTATTCGCTTATCCGGCGAGTTCCACCTCAAGCTCGCCGAAGCGGCGAAGAACGCTCCGCTGATCAGCTTCCAGCGCAGCCTGGTATCGCAGACCTCGCTAATCATCGCCCAGTACGAAAGCGGCAACCGTTCGCATTGTTCCTACGACGAGCACAACCAACTGATCGATGCCATCGAAGCGCGCGACGCGGCCAAGGCGGTGAGCCTGATGATGCATCACATGGACCATATCGACAGCAAGCTCAATCTCGACGAGGAAAGCGCCTCCGACGACCTGCACGCGGTGTTTTCGCACCTGCTGCAGAGCGCCAAGAAAAAGCCGGGGCGTAGTCCGGCTAGTCGATGACCGGCGCCGATCCCCTCGGAGGCGCTGCGGATTCGTTGGGTTAGCGGCGTTGCGGTTCATGGATATGCACCACAGACCCGGCGCCGCGTAACCCAACAGCGATATCCGCACCTCCGCGTAAAGGCTTGCGATCATGGTGGGTTACGCGGCGCTTCGAGCCTTGTGTCGTTTCATATGGTGGCGGCCTGCGCCGCTAACCCACCCTTGGGAACGCGGCTCCTCAATCCCTGCAATGCACCGACACGCCGGCAGCAAAGGTTTGCTTGATCGCGCGGTCGTCGCCGAGCATGCACAGGGCGAACAACTTCTCGGCCAGGCTCTTGGCCTGCTGCATGCGGTAGTCGATCAACGGCGTGGCCTTGTAGTCGAGCACCACGAAATCCGCGTCTTTGCCGCTTTCGAAATTGCCGATCTTGTCGTCCAGGTACAGCGCCTCGGCGCCGCCCAATGTGGCGAGATACAGCGACTTGAACGGGTCGAGCTTCTTACCCTGCAGCTGCATGATCTTGTACGCCTCGTTCAGCGATTGCAGCTGGCTGAAGCTGGTGCCGGCGCCGACA
>CAMPJN010000537.1 GCA_946886875.1 uncultured Pseudomonas sp. | reverse complement strand
ACAGCGACAGTCATCAGCGAAGCCTCATCGGGCAGTGCCCGTTCTTGTTATGGGTCGAATCAATCGGCGGTGACATTGGCGCTCGCCGCGCCCTGGCCGCCCTGCCGGCGCCAGACATTGACCAACTGGATCAGCGCCAGTACCGCCAGTACGCCCATGCAGGCCAGCACCGGCACCATGGCCAGCACCACGGGATAACCGACCACGGTACTGACGTTGCCCCAGCCGTATTGCACCTGACTCCAGGCCCCCCAGGCAGAAAGCAGGCTGGCCGTTGCCACCAGCAACCAACTGGCCGAATCGACCAGGCGCCGGATGGCATGAGGGAAACGGTCGCGAATCATGGAAAAGCGCATCAGTTCGCCGCGGCGCATGCTCGAGGCGACGCCGATGAACACCAGCCAGACAAAAGCCAGGCGCGACAGCTCCTCGGCCCCCGCCCAACCGGTGCCGAAGGCGTAGCGCAGCACCACATTGCTGAACACCGCCGCCACCATAAAGGCCATCAGCACCGCCATCAGGCCATCGGTCAGACGATCGAACAGGCGGGCCTGCCAGCCCTGGTAGATGGCTTCGCCGGTCAGATGCGGAGCATTGGTAGCGCTATCAAATGATTCCGAAGAAAGATCGACCTGCTTTTCGATAGCCGCCCCCGAAGGTTCGCGCTGGGCCCATGCACAGATGTCCGCGATCAGCTGTTCACGGCTTTGCGCCGCGCTGACGGTCAACACATGGGGCTCGCCTTCCGGCGATTCCAGGGTGGCGAACTGGCTGTCGACCAGGGAGATCGGCATGAAGTGCCCGGGCCGGGCGCCGACACGCTGCAAGGCGGTGGCGTAGTCGATTTGCAGGTAAGCGAACTGCAAACCGGGAACAGCCTTGCGCAAGCGATCACGATAAGCGCGCTTGAGCGCCGAACAGGCCAGCACGAAGCTTTGCCCCTGCGCTTGCGCGGCTTGCATTTCGACGATCAGGGCATCCAGCCAATGGATACGGTCTTCATCGCTCAAGGCGATGCCCGCGCGCATGCGTTCGACGTTCTCGGGGGGATGGAAGTTGTCGGCTTCGATGTGCCGCCAGCCGAGTTCACGGACGACGCCCTGGCTGATTACGCTCTTGCCGGAACCGCTAACGCCCATGACCACCAAAGTCTGGCGATCCGGTGCAGCGGCGGCAGAATGGGAAGTCTGCATGGTTTCTCCTGGGCCGCCATCGGTGTGGCAGCACGTATTGTGCGAGCGATGTTAGCGCTAACCAAGCAACTCGACAAGCCTCTGATTTGAGAAATCGACGAAGCGCCCGGCGGCGCGTAAACAGTTCTTTCGTCCGCAAAAAATTTACAGCCACGCATTGCCTGAATTCCATATGAGGACTAGTATCTAAATACAGTCCACACATGGAGAAAGCTCATGTCCGCCGCCCTGCAACAAAACGCCACCGCCTTCGACCCCGAGTCGGCCAAGGCCGGCCAGGTCGCACTGAAGTTCTTCTTCAACCTGATGGACAAATGGAACTGCACCCTGGAGCAGCAAATGGTGCTGCTGGGCTCGATTGGTCGCAGCACCCTGTACAAATACCGGCAGTTGCCGGAGGTCCGTCTGCCGCGCGACACCCTGGAGCGCGTGTCCTAT
The DNA here is from genome assembly GCA_946886875.1 of uncultured Pseudomonas sp. The sequence continues at coordinate 1,317 of CAMPJN010000537.1, read as the reverse complement.
CTGATGGGCATCCATAAATCCCTGCGCATCCTGTTCGGCGACAAGCCTTCGACCTACGAATGGATCAAGAAAGCCAATAGCGAAGCACCGTTCAATGGCAACAGCGCCTTGCAGATGATGCTCGCTGGCGGCGTGGTCGATCTGGCCGATGTGCGCCGCTACCTCGACGGGGTCAGGGGTTGAGCGGGCAGCCGGCGCTGATGCTGCCCGGTTGGAAGCGGGCGTATCGGCTGGTGTCCAGCGCCTTTCCACCGATTTCGGTGTTCGAGGATGTGCTCGATCCGGAGGATCTGGAGCAGGCCTATCTGATCGAAGGCTTGACCAACGATCGCTTGCGCGAAGAAGCCGGCCTGCTGTCCCATGTGGCGGCAGAGGACAGGGTCAGCGGTCCCGGCTCATCGCCGTTGATGGCCGCCTTCACCCATGTCGGCGCGGTCAGCCGCTTCACCGCTGGGCAATATGGCGTTTACTACTGCGCCGACAGTCTGCAGGCGGCGGTGGCGGAAACCCGCTTTCACCGCGAGCGCTTTCTGCGTGCCACCGCCGAACCGAATATGGAGCTGACCCTGCGCACCTATGTGTGCCGCATCGTCAAACCGCTGCACGATATCCGCGACAATCACGACCATCTGCATGACCCTGACCTGAGCGCCTACCCGGTTGCCCAGCGCTTCGCCGCCGAATTGCGCAACCAGCGCTCCTGGGGCCTGCTCTACCGCAGCGTGCGTCACCCTGGCGGTGAGTGCGCCGCGCTGTTCCGACCGCCGGCGGCGAGCATTCCGCAACAAGGCGTGCATCTGCGCTACGTGTGGGACGGCAAGCTGCAGCAGATCGTCAATGTCTTCGAAATCAAGGAAATCGCCTAGTAGGCGCAGCTATTGTGTTTCAATGACTTGGACGACCCTGCCTTTGAAACCTTTGGCGATAAGCTCAGGTGCCGCACGAGGATAACAATATGAATTCAATCAGGATTATGGCAATCGCACTCATTGTGGCGGGCCTGCTGGGGCTGCTTTATGGCGGTTTCAGCTATACCAAGGACAGCACTGCGGTGAAGCTCGGTCCCATCGAACTGTCGGTTCAAGAGAAGGAACGGGTCAACGTGCCGGTTTGGGCGGGTATCGGTGCCATCCTTGCCGGCGGTTTGCTGTTCGGCTTCGCGGGCAGAAAGCCCTGATCTGCAACTACTTAACCCCGCGCTGACCCTGCCGGTCATGGAAGACTTTCTTGCCTCTCAAGCTGCTGTTTATCTGCGCCAAGAATCGCCTACGCAGCCCTACCGCCGAACAGCTATTCGCTGATTGGCCGGGTGTGGAA
>CAMPJN010000536.1 GCA_946886875.1 uncultured Pseudomonas sp. | reverse complement strand
TATCGCGATCGAAGTCGATCAGGATGGTGTTGAAGCGGGCGATGGCGTCGAACAGCTCGGCGATGTAGTCGTGCGGTTCGATCTGCGTGGTGTAGGGATTGAACTGCAGACCCAGGTCGCCTTCGATGAACTGTTTGGCGTTGGCTTCCCAGTCGATCTGCGGATAGGCCGACAGGTGCGCGTTGTAGTTGCCCACCGCGCCATTGATCTTGCCCAGCAGCGGCACGGCGGCCACTTGGGCGATCTGCCGCTCGAGGCGGTAAACCACGTTGGCCAGTTCCTTGCCCAGGGTGGTCGGCGACGCCGGCTGGCCGTGGGTGCGCGAGAGCATCGGCACGTCGGCGAATTTCACCGCCAGTTCGCGGATCGCTTCGGCGGTCTGGCGCATCAGCGGCAACAGCACGCTGTCGCGGCCTTCGCGCAGCATCAGGGCGTGGGACAGGTTGTTGATGTCCTCGCTGGTGCAGGCGAAGTGGATGAATTCGCTGACTTTGTCCAGCTCAGGCAGCTTGGCCGCTTGTTCCTTGAGCAGGTATTCCACGGCTTTGACGTCGTGGTTGGTGGTGCGCTCGATTTCCTTGACGCGCTCGGCGTGCTCGACCGCGAAATTCTCCGCCAGCTCATTGAGAATGGCCTGAGCTTCGGCGGAGAAGGGCGCAACTTCGCTGACGCCCTCGTGGGCGGCCAGGCGCTGCAGCCAGCGCACTTCTACCAGCACGCGGAAGCGGATCAGGCCGTATTCGCTGAAGATCGGGCGCAGGGCGCTGGTTTTGCCGGCGTAGCGGCCGTCGACGGGTGAAACCGCGGTGAGCGAGGAAAGCTGCATAAGAGGGCGTTCTCGGACAATCGGCTGGTGAAAAGGGGCGCGTATCATACATGAAATCGAGCCCGGAACGGCGATTGGCGCTTGCCGTTCAGCGGGCGCGCCGGGTAATCGCCAGCAAGCTGGCGCTGAAAATCAGTGCGGCACCTATCAGCGAGCTCAGGTTCGGCGTTTCGCCCCAGCGCAGCCAGGCGATCAGGCCGGCGAATACGATGGCGAGATAGGCGAAAGGGCCGATCAGGCCCGGGGGCGCCAAGCTGTAGGCTTTGGACATGATGATCTGGCTGGCGGTGGCCAGCAGGCCGATGATCAATAGCAGCAGAAGGTCCTGCTGCGTCACCGGTTGCCAGGTCCAGGCCAGCGGTATTGCCGAGATCAAGGCGCTGAACAGGGAAAAATAGAACACCATGCGAAAAGCCGGTTCGGTGTCGCTCATCTCGCGAATCGAGACGAAAGCGAAGGCCGCCAGAATGCTTGCGGCCATGCCCACCAGTGCCTGGCTGTCGAGCAGCGCGGCAGACGGTTTGGCCACCAGCAATACGCCGATCAGGCCGACGCCGGTGGTGATCAGCATGCGCTTGCTCAAGGGCTCTTTCAGCCACCACCAGGCGATCACCGGGGTGAACACCGGCGCCGAGTAGGTGAACAGCATGGCGTCGGCCAGCGGTAAATGGGCGATGGCGTAGAAGAAGCAATACATCGCCGCCAAACCGAAGGCCGTACGCCACAGGTGTGACTTGATCCGCTGGGTTTTCAGCGGTCGAACCCCTTGCAGCAGGATCAGCGGCAGAAAGAACAACACCCCCACCAGGTTGCGAAAGAACACCACCGACTCGTTGTTGACGCTTGCGGATACTTCACGGACGCCGACGCCCATCAGCGAGAACAGCAAGGCCGAGAGCGCCAGCAAAGCGGCACCCTGCAAGGGTTTCACCGAGCGGGTGGTCACGGCTTAGCCGCGCAGTAACGGGTAGAGTTCCTTGAGCAGCTTTTTACGGCTGAACACCAGTTGCCAGCGGTGGCCGCCGAGCTGGCGCCACAGCCGCGCCGAGCGGATGCCGGCGAGCAGTAATGCGCGAATCTTCGAGGCGTTGCTCGGTTGCTGCAGGTGGCGCATGTCGCCATGCACCTGGATACGCTGACGGAAGGTGCTGATGGTGTCTTCGTAAAGGCTGCCGCAGGCCGCCACGACGTTTTCGTGGACGGGGCCGAAGTGCTCGACCTGGGATTGGATCTGATTGAGGCGGCTGCCCATTATCTGCAACAGGTCGTCGCGTTTGGCCAGCTGCCGCTCCAGGGCCAGCAACGCTAGGGCATAGCGCAGCGGCTCGCGTTGCAAACTGGCCGGGTCGCGCTCCAGCGAGCTGACCAGCGCGCGATAACCCTCGCGCAGGTTGAGGTCGTCGCCGCCATAGACTTCAAGGGTGTCTTTGGGATCGCGCACCAGCAGACTGCCGAGCATGCAGCCCAGGGCGGGCTCATTGATCTGTCCGGTCCTGGCGACCTTGTCGACCAGCACCGCGGATTCGAACACCGCGCCCAGTGCGATCAGTTGTTCCTGCATCGGGCTCATAAGTGTTGGTCCTTGATCCGCCAAGGTTCGGCGACTTCGATGACGCCTCCGCCGAGGCAGACTTCGCCGTGGTAAAACACCACCGATTGCCCTGGGGTGACCGCGCGCTGCGGCATGGCGAAGCTGGCGCGATAACCCGTGGCGGTCTTTTCCAGGGTGCACTGCTGGTCGCTCTGGCGGTAACGCACCTTGGCGGTCAACTGCCGCGGGCTGCTCAGGTCGATCGGGTTGACCCAGTAGATATCCGAGGCGAGCAGGGCGCTGGAGAACAGCCAGGGGTGATCGTTGCCCTGGCCGACCACCAGCACATTGCGTTGAAGGTCTTTCTGCAGCACGTACCAGGGCTCGTCGCTGGCATCTTTCAAGCCGCCGATCCCCAGGCCCTGGCGCTGGCCGATGGTGTGGTACATCAAGCCGTGATGGCGGCCGATCACCTCGCCTTCGGTGGTTTCGATGTCGCCTGGTTGCGCCGGCAGATACTGCTTGAGGAAGTCGCTGAAGCGGCGTTCGCCGATAAAGCAGATGCCGGTCGAGTCTTTCTTCTTCGCCGTGGCCAA
>CAMPJN010000535.1 GCA_946886875.1 uncultured Pseudomonas sp. | reverse complement strand
CAGGTAATCCCAGGCCAAGCTGAAGGGCACTCCGGGTTGGCCTTGTAGCCACGCGTAGGTGAAGTGTTCCAGTTGCTGGTGTTCCAACGCATTGGTCTGGCGCTGGTTAAGCGGCATCGGTAGCGGTTGCTCGGCTACGGCAGCGCCGTTGAGATTGCTCAGGCTGTGCCAGTGGCTCAGGCCTTGGGCGCTGTCGGCCCAGGTGCCGCCATGCCAGGTCAGTTGCTGGATCGGCCCTAGCCAGGCCGCCACGCTATCCGCATCGCAAGCGGGAAAGAAGTAACTGGCGACGCGTGGGTCGTAGTAGCGCAGCACGGCTTTACGATTGCCGTCGAAGCTGACGATCAGCATGCGTCGCAGATGCGCCAACAATTCTTCGAGGGGCTGCGGGCTGCTCAGCAGCAGGCCGCGCCAGTCGTTGGGTGCATTACGGTATTCATCAAGCAGAGCACTGCCGGACAAACATAGGAGCAGCGGGCCTTGCTCCTGATGAGCCGCCAGCTCGGTATCGGCGAACAGAGAAATGGGTTCTGGAGCTTGCTCCAGGGCATAAACGCGCTCTAGCTTTTCATCGCCGTTTTCCAGTAGCAAATATGTTTTCCCGGTCACGCCTGGGAAGCTCTGCTGAATACACATTGTCATCCTTGTGGCTCCGCCTGAAGTGCGGCGCGACACGGACAGTTGGCCAGGGGGCATTGCAGCGGCGTACCGCCTTTAGGCTTCTGGCAAAGTTCGACCAGCGGGCTGTTGGCCAAGCGCGCCTGCTTGAGCCTGTGTTCAAGCACGGCGCCGGGCACATCCGCATCCGCCGCCTTAACCTTGCCCGGCCGAATCGGCGCCGCCCCCGAGCCGCTCCCTGGCCCACCACCGGAGTTGAATTTGATGATTGGCCCGACCATGGTGATGCCGCTGGCGTCGAGTTTGATAAAGCTGCCAGCGGCTTTGAAGGTCAGTTCGCTGCCGGCTTCGAGGACGACTTTCTGGCCGCTGGATAAATGGATCTCGCTGCCGGCGTTGATAAATTGGCCGGTGCCGATCTTGATGTGCTGGTTGTTGCCGACGGTGAGGTGGTCGTTGGCTTTGATTTCGCTTTTGCGATCGAGGTGCGTGGTGCGGTGTTCTTCGGCTTTGAATTCGCTGTAGCTGTTGGCCTCGACGGTGTCGTGGCGTTCGTGGCCGATGCGGATCTTCTGGTCGTGCTCGATGTTTTCGTCCCAGTCGCGCTCGGCGTGGATGTAGATCTGCTCCTCGCCCTTTTTGTCCTCGATGCGTATTTCGTTGTAGCCGCCACCGCCTGGGCTGCTGAGGGTCTTGAATACAGTGCGGGTTTTGTTCGCCGGCAGGTCGTAGGGGACGACGTGTTCCTTGTGGTACAGGCAGCCGGTAACCAGAGGTTGATCGGGATCGCCCTCAAGGAAGGTGACCAGCACTTCCATGCCGATACGCGGGATGGCGATGGCGCCGTAGCGGTCGCCGGCCCAGCTTGACGATACCCGTAGCCAGCAACTGGTCTTGTCGTTGGCTTGGCCCTCACGATCCCAGAAGAACTGCACTTTGACCCGGCCGTATTCGTCGCAGTGGATTTCTTCGCCGGCCGGGCCGGTGACCACGGCGCTTTGGCTACCGAGGATGCGCGGCTTCGGGTGTTCCAGGCTGGGGCGATAAGGCACCTTCCAGGGCGTGGCGGTGAAGCGGTTGCGGTAGCCTTGCTGGAAGCCGCCGTCGGCTTCGCCGTGCTCGGTCACCGACTCTTCCAGCACCTGCGGCTGTTTGCCTTCGTGGTGGATTTCGGTCAGCAGCCAGAGGTCGTTCCAGCTGGGGCGCGGGTGGTCGGTGAAGGCGAGGAAGTGGCCCGATACCAACAGCGTCTGGTCGCTTTCGCCCTGGGCCTGTTCGAAGTCGTGGCGGTGGCGTTCCAGGGCGCGTTGGCTAAGGTGCTTGCCGCGCTCGCGTTCGACGAAGCGGCCGGGGTAGTCGTAGTCCTCGAGATCCGGGACGAACTCGCTCTTGGCCTCGGCCTCCATCAGCAGTTTGGGCTTTTCGAAGTCGTAGTCGCGGCGGGTCACCCGGCTGGTACGGGTTTCCACGCGCACGCCGAAGCGTTTGATTACCGGCTCGTCGGCGACCAGGCCGCTGTCTTGCTGGTAAGCGGTGGGCGCGAGCTTGGGGAAGGGCGTCTGGTCGTCGCCGAACACCAGTACATGGCCCTGATCACTGTGCTGGAAGTGGTAGTGAATCCCTTCTTCCTCGCACAGACGCTGGACGAAGTGCAGGTCGCTTTCGTCGTACTGCACACAGTACTCGCGCTCGGGGTAGATCGAGCCGAGTTGGAATTGGTAGGCGTTGGCCTGGATGCCGTGCTCTTCGAGCACTTGGCTGATGATCTTCTCCACCGTCAGGTGTTGGAAGATCCGTTGATTGGTGCGGTGCGCCAGGTAAGCCAGCTGCGGGCGCAGGGTCACGTGGTAGCGGCTCAGGCGTTTGCCGGATTCGCCCTGGGCGATGCGGTAGATCTGCCCGTGGATGCCGTTGCCGGCTTGCGATAACGCCAGGAAGGCCGATTGATGGAGCAGGCTTTCCAGGTCGAGGTCGGGACGTTCGCTGACCAGTTCCAGTTCGAACACGAAAGGCTGGCTGATCGCCTCGCGGCCGCTGAATTCGAGCACCTGCAGATCGTGGCTGACGCCTTCGATGCTGAGGCTGAAATGGGTCTGGTTGGCAGGGGCGAACATTCGTTGTTCCTCCGTTCCATGAGCCGGGGCTCTGGGAGTTATCGTTCCATGAATTGGCCAGCCATTTTACGAGAGCGTCGAGCTGACGGTTGGACGCATTCGACGTTTTTGTATGGCCATCGCACTGAAACGCAACGGCCAGGACGATGCCTGGCCGGAGCGGTGTGACGCGAACTCAGCCAAGACTTAGGCGGAGATCGGGGTACGCCAGTCGTCGGAACC
>CAMPJN010000534.1 GCA_946886875.1 uncultured Pseudomonas sp. | reverse complement strand
TAGTGTGTGGTCCATTGCGTTTGCCGTACTCGTCGAGTGAACAGAAGCAGCCCGCCGCCGCCCAGCAGTGCTGCGAACAGCAGCAAACGGGCGCAATAGGGGGCGATGTCGGCCAGCGAGCCGTGGCCCACCAGCAAGGTGAGAAAGGCATCCAGCGCCCAGCTCATCGGAGAAATTTCGGCCAGTTGGCGCATGGCCTCGGGCATCACGCTCTTTGGCACCATGATGCCGCCGATAGCCGCGAGGATGATATTCAGCCCGCCGCCGAGCAACAACGCTTGCTCGCTGCTGCGCGCCAGCGCCGCGAGAAACAGACCGAGGCTGCAGGTTGCCAGGCTCAGGCTGAGCGCCAGCACCAGGTAGGCCGCCGGGTTGCCGGGCAGGCTCAGCGCCGGCAGGCCGATCGCCGGCAGCCCGTAAACCCCCAGTGCCAGGAGCATTACGAACTGCAACAGGTTGATCGCCAGGTACGGCAGCAGCTTGCTCAATACCAGGCTGCTCAGGCTCAGGCCCATGCTGCGAAAACGCAGCAGGGTGCCGCTCTGCTGTTCGCGCTGAAAGCCCGCGGCCATCGGCAACATGACGAAGAACATGCCGAAGATCAGCCAGGCCGGCACGCTCAACTGGCTGGCATTGGCGCGGCCGCTGAGGTGGCCGCTGCTCAGTAGCTGCAACTCGGTAATTTCACTCTGGGTGCGCTGCCGGGCGATTTCCAGGCGCTCGGGCAGGGGCGTATCGGGGGCGACCGCGCCGCTGTCCTCCAGGTAGGCGAGCAGGCGGGTTTGCGCCAGGGCGATGGTCACCGCGCCGCGCAGACGCTGGCGGGTCTGGCCATCAGTTTGCGCCGGGTAGCTTAGATGCGGGCCTTGGTGCGGCACGTCCAGCAGGGTGGCGGCAAAGTCGGGCGCCAGGCTGATGCGTGGCAGTTTCTCGTCGCTGCTTGCGACCAGGATGCTTCCGATCAATTGGCTTTGCAGGGCTTCCTGAAAGAAATCGCTGGAAGCGCTGGGCTGCGGCACTTCCAGTACCAGGCGTATCGGCGGCGGCTGATCCTGCAGGTAGCTGGACATGGCGCCGGCCATCAGCACCAGAAACAGCGTCGGCATGATAAACAGCACGGCCAGCGCATGGGGGTCGCGCAGCAGCAGGCGGATTTCCTTGCGCACCAGCGCCCATAGCCTCATAGCCGACCTCCGTTGAGGCGCAGGTAAAGTTGTTCCAGCGATGGACGACCGAAACGCAACAGGCTGGGCAGTTCATCCTGGGCCTGGACGAAGCGGGTGATTTCCAGCAGCTGCTCGCCGTTCAAGTCGGCGATGTGTACGCCATTAGAGTGGATTTCACCCTGCAGCTGCAGGCGTGCGAGTAGCTCATCCAGGCCTGCCGGCGCCGTCTGTGGCCATTCCAGTAACAGCCCGTGGCTATCGCCGAGCAATTGGCGGGTGTCCAGATCGAGGCGTACCTGGCCCTCGTGCAGCAGCAGGATGCGCTGCGCCACCCGCTCGACTTCGTCCAGGTAATGACTGGTGTAGATCGCGCTCTTGCCGGCGGCGACCAGTTGCTCGACCGCGTTCAACAGCATCTGCCGGCTGTTGGTATCGACCCCTACGGTGGCCTCGTCGAACAGATAGAGCTCGGCCGGTTGCAGCAAGCCGATGGCGAAGTTCAGCCGACGTTGTTCGCCGCCGGAGAGGCGGTCGCTGCGGCGCTGCAACTTGTCGCCGAGGCCGGTGCAGTCGATGCATAGCTCCAGGCGTTGGCGGCGCTCGCTGCCGCGCAGGCGATAGAGATCGGCGAACAATTCGAGGTTCTCGCGCACCTTGAGCCCGGCATAGAACGCCAGCTGTTGCGGCACCAGGCCGAGGCTGCGCTCACCCTGCCAGCGAATTTCCCCCTGCTGCGCCTGCAACACGCCGCTGATCAGCGAGAGCAGGGTGGTCTTGCCGGCGCCGTTGCTGCCGAGCAGGCCCAGGCATTCGCCGCTGCGCAACTGCAGGTCGATGCCGCTCAGCGCCGGTTGCGCGGCGCCGGGGTAGTGATAGCCGAGGTTGCGTAATTCAAGCACGGACCAGTACCAGCAGGAGTTTGCCATCGAGCAGCAATTGCTCCTCGGCGTGGATGCTAAAGGCATAAAGCGCACCGGCCGGGCTCAGCGCCTGCTGGCTGGCGGCGACCAGCAGCGGGCCTTGGCGCTGATCGGGATGGTGATGCAACTGCAACTGCGAGAGCTTGCCGATCAGGGCCATTTCAATGGCACTGTCGTCGCCGTATAAGGCACCATGCGCGGCGCACAATTGCGCCGCCGCCTCGAACAACAGGCAGGGCGAGGCGTCTTCGCCGAAGGTCGCCAGGTGATGCCAGGCGCTGAGGCCCTGGATGCTCTGCGCATCGTGACCCAGCAGGCCGTCGAGCCAGAGCGCCGGGCCCCGGTGCGGCAGGAGGCGCTGTAATTGAGTGCGGTCCATTGCGTACGGTCGCTGCGGGTGGGCCGGCAGTGTAACAGAGGGGTTGCAGGTCTCGCAGCGCGGGGCTGGGGGCGGTCGACGGAGCGTTGTGGTCGCTGCTGCGGGCGAATAAAAGGAGCGAGTGGATGCTGTGGTTGCAGTGGCTTGGATTGCTGTTGGGGTCGTTATTGTTGATCGGGATTTCCTGGCGAGCGCTGTGCCGCCCGCATTCCCACGGTTTTTATCGTTTCTTCGCCTGGGAGGCGATGCTGGGGTTGCTGGTGGCGAACGCGCCGGTCTGGTTCGACGACCGCTTCGCGGCGCACCAGTTGGCCTCCTGGGCGCTGTTGTTCAGCTCGCTGCTGGTATTGTTTCTCGGCCTGCATCAATTGCGCAGCGCCGGCCGCCCCGATGCCCAGCGCGATGACGCCGAGCTGTTCGCCTTCGAGCGCACTTCGCAGTTGGTCAGCAGCGGAATTTTTCGCTACATCCGCCATCCACTGTATTGCTCG
>CAMPJN010000533.1 GCA_946886875.1 uncultured Pseudomonas sp. | reverse complement strand
ATGCCATCCACGGCAAAACTGCCGGGCCGCGACGGGTAGGCGAATCGCAGCCCTTGCAACTCGATGCGCCCCTGCACAGGCCGCACCAATTGCAGGCCATCGGCAAGCGGCGGGGTTATTTCATTACGCGCCTGTAGCAGTTCGCCGATGCGTTCGGCGGCGCCAGCGGCGCGTTGCAACTCGCCGATCACCTCGCTGAGGGTGCCGAACGAGCCCCCGACGATCAGGCTGTAGAACACGAAGGCCGCCAACTCGCCGCCGGAAATCCGCCCGGCGATCACGTCCATGCCGCCGACCCAGAGCATCACCCCCACCGCGCCGAGCACCAGCACTATGACCACGGTGATCAACCAGGCGCGCTGGGCGATACGTTTGCGCGCGGTATCGAACGCCGCCTCGGCGGACAGGCCGAAACGGCGCTTGTCTTCGTTCTGGTGGTTATAGGCCTGCACCGTCTTGATCTGCCCCAGCACCTCGCCGACATAGCTGCCGACATCGGCGACCCGGTCCTGACTCTGCCGCGACAGCGCGCGCACCCGCCGCCCGAAAATCAGAATAGGCGCGACCACCAATGGCAGGGCCAGCAGCACTATGCCGCTGAGTTTGGGGTTGGTCACCACCAGCAGCACGCTACCGCCGATCAGCATGATCACATTGCGCAGCGCCATCGACAGCGAGGAGCCGATTACCGACTGCAACAGCGTGGTGTCGGCGGTCAGGCGCGACTGGATCTCCGAGCTGCGGTTGCTTTCGTAGAAGCCCGGGTGCAGGTCGATCAAATGATCGAACACACGCTTGCGGATATCCGCGACCACCCGCTCGCCAAGCCAGGACACCAGATAAAAACGGCTGAAGGTGCCGATGGCCAAGGCCAGCACCAAAACGAAGAACAGCCCGATGGACCGTTGCAGCGCCTGCGCCGATTGGGTGGCCAGGCCCTGGTCGACCAGCAGCTTGATGCCCTGGCCCATGGACAGGGTGATGGCCGCGGTGAACATCAGCGCCAGCAAGGCGCCGATCATCTGCCAGCGATAGGGCGCGACGAAACGCCAAGCCATGCGCAGGGCATTGCGCTGGCGGGAAGACAGGATCGAAGGCATGGTGGCTCGCTTAAGTTCTAGAGGAAAAACTGGCACGCCCATGCTAGATGGGGGCAGTTTCAATCCAGATCAAGCCAGACGCTCTGCAGATGGGATAAATATCAAAGAACAAAGCCCCTGATACGCCAACTCTGACAGGCGCGATTCAGGACGATGACTTGGCGCTGCTAAATACACTGAAGCGGTTGCGGCCCGCGCTCTTGGCATCGTACATGGCGGAGTCGGCGTTCCTCACCAGTTCGTCGAGGGTGGCGGCATCGCTTGGATAGCGTGTGATGCCTATGCTGGCGGAGATTTCGCTTCGCCCAGCCTTCAACATGAAGGGTTGACTCACTGCCGTGAGGATTTTCTGGCATAGCGTTTCCACATGCAGTGGCTGGGTGATGTCGGTGAGAATCACGGTGAACTCGTCGCCCCCCAGGCGCGCCACCATGTCGGTGTCGCGCACGCAGCCCTGAATACGCCGGCCGACCTGTTGCAGCAACTCGTCGCCGGGCTCGTGGCCAAGACGGTCGTTGATTTCCTTGAATCCGTCCAAGTCGATAAACAGCAATGCCAGCGGCAGGCCGGTGCGCGCCGAATGGCCCAACTCCAGCTCCAAGCGTTCACGGAACAGGCAACGGTTGGGCAAATCGGTCAGATGGTCATGGTTGGCGCTGTGGCGTATGCGCTCCTCGGCGGCCTTGCGTTCACTGATGTCGCGCGCGGTGGCGGCCACCGCCTCACATTGACCACACGGATCGAACACGGGTACCAACAGGTATTCATAAACGGGCGGTTTGCCTGCCTCAGCGCCGAACGAAAGCTCACCGCGGTCGGTGCTGCAAGCACAGACGACATGGCGCACATGCAACTGCATTTCCGGGGCGAAAGGGGCGCACAGCTGGAAGAAATTGGCCTCGCACATATCCGTTAGACTCCTACCAAAGCGCGTGGCGGCGGCCCGGTTGGCATACAGGATTGCGCCTTCCGCATCGATAATGAAGTTCAGGTCGGGCGAGGTTGACAGCAAGGCGTCGAACAAGCGGGTCTGTCGATCGCGTAGCGCCGAATAGCTGTTCAGCGACTCTGCCAGGGCCTGGTCGACAGCTTCGTTAAAGCGGGTCATTTCATCGAGTGCTTCGGGCTCGGGACCGGCGCACTGGCTCCATAGACGCAGCACCGTGGCACGCAGAGCACGAAACTCAGCCATCGCATCGTTGATGCTGAAACCTTCAGCCAGACGTACCAAACCGTGTTGCTCGGCCACGGTGTCGGCGGACGACCCGAAGCCCCCAGCTCCTCGGCCCCAGGACTTTTCCTTTTGCTGAGCGAGACTCTGCGCGGTGTCGATGTCCTCGGCGATCACTTCAAGCATCTCAAGTACATAGTTGCGCAACTGATCCGGTTCGAAGTTACGCGCTGGCGGAACCTGGCGCGCGAATCGAACCCATTCGTCGATAATCGCATCCATGTTCAAGCGTATGAATTCGCTCAGTTTCATAGCGGCGGCCTGGTCGGTTGCGTCGATTGGCTCTTGGATTCGACCCGGCCGTCGGCAAGAGGTGCGACCCGCGTTCGCGCCAGCCGACGACATGACCCTGCAAGCTCTACTACCCCATTGGCAAACAAGCGTGGGGCTCGCCCTCAATCACCTGACGAGCGAATGGCTGGCCGACCTCAGGAAAGCAAAGGTAAGCGGCTGATCGTCGTCCTCAGGGCGCGGGAAAACGGTAATGGCCGGTGATCTCGAAACCGAAGAGGATGTCCTCTTCCTGGGTGCCGCGGCCGATATTGTGCAGCACCAGCGGCACCTCGCTGCCGGCACGCCTGTCGCTGACGATGCCGATATGGGTCAGGCCGCGGCCCAGATCCCAGGTGACTAT